>JAQUON010000001.1 GCA_028717045.1 Candidatus Omnitrophota bacterium
GCACATCCAATCGCACCATTTTCTGCCGTTGCGTAAGCCGATAAGGAGCGCAAGCACCATACAGACAGGAATCAAAAGGCCGATAAGAGGAAAAAACCAACCGCCGATAATGATGCCTATAAAAACAACAGCCATGCTTAGCTGTTTGAGTCTTCTGCTGTCTTCTTTTGTTTGGAATCCTGGCATAAGAAAAACCTAAGGGGCGGACTGAGCCAAATACCTAAATGCGGACAGGCAGGCTTTTGCGCCTTCTCCCGCGGCAATAATAATCTGTTTCTCGGGCACGTCTGTCACGTCTCCGGCTGCAAAAACGCCCGGGATGTTCGTTTCATTTCGGCAATTTACCTTGATTTCACCCAATTCATTTTTGGCAATCCCCGATGCAAAATCTGAATTTGGGATAAGCCCTATCTCAACAAAAACTCCGGTAACTGCTAATGTTTCTTCTTTATCCGGCCCCTGCACCTTAAGCGCGGTAACCATCTTGTCGCCGAGCACTGCCGTTACTTTGCTGTTATTGCATACGCTCACCCTGTTGCTTGATTCTACTTTTTGCCGCATCACCGTATCGCCGCCTAGGTGTGCTGCATTATTCACCACGTAGATATGCGCGGCAATACGCAAAAGCTGCAGTGTTGCATCAAGGGCAGAGTTGCCCCCTCCTATCACTGCCACCTGTCTTCCGGCAAAGAGGGGCCCGTCACAGGTAGCACAATAGGTAAGGCCTTTATTTTTAAATTCTTTTTCGCCAGGGACTGCTAGCTCCTTAGACCGTTTGCCCGAAGCAATAATTACTGTTCTAGCCCGATATTGGCTCTTGGTTGTTTTAACAAGGATGGCGCGGCCTGTCTTGTCCAGCCCGAGCGTCTCTTCGTTTTCGCGTAACTGAACATTATAGGTATGCATATGTTCTTCAAAACGTGCCACAAGGTCAGGGCCGGAGATAAACTGATACCCCGTGTAATTCTCAACGTCTCCGCTCCAGGCTGCCTGGCCCCCAATATCCTTTGAGATTACCAGGGTTGACATTTTCTTACGGGCTGCGTAGACGCTGGCAGTAATGCCGGCAGGGCCTGCTCCAATAATAAGGATATCGTAGACCTCTTCCATAAAAACAGGTCCTCTTACGTGTACCTAGGAGGCGCCTTTATGCGAAGCCTCTTTTAGGCACAAGACGAGAGAGAAATTAGTATTTCGTTAGCTCTGATATCTTCTTTTCAAGTAAATTTCTATGCTTATGTTCCTCGTTTATTAAGAAAAGGAAAATGTCGTTGAGTTGAGGGTGCTCACGGTTAAACTGTTCATAGAGTGCGATTGCCTTGTTTTCTTCACCCAACGCAAGTTTCAGTGCCTCAACGGGACCCATCACTGCCTCCTTTTTTTACCGCCTGCGCAAAGGCTGTGCCGAATTCATAACAACGCGTGAGTTCATTCTCGTCAGGCATATATTTTACAGAAAGGGGTGGCTGGGTAACGGCAATACCTGACTCTAAAAGCACCTTTTCGATTTCCTGCGTTGCGCCCCCTCCCCACCCGTATGAACCAAACGCAGAAGCAATCCTGTTTTTCGCCTTTAGGCCTTTTAAGAACTCAAGGAACCCGGCCATACCGGGGAGCATATCATTATCGTGCGTTGAAGAGCCGAACAGAAAACCTTTTGTATCGAGCATTTCGGAAATTATTTCTGTGCGGTCGGAAAGGTTGACGTCAAAAAGTGTAACCCCCACTCCCGCATCAATGATCCCTTCGGCCATCCTGCGCGCCATTTTTTCCGTAGCACCCCACATTGTCTCATATACAACCGCAACCTTTTCCTTCGTGGTGTTCCCGGCCCACTGCACATAGGCATCAATAATTTTAAAGGGATCTTTTCTCCAGATAATCCCGTGGCTAGGCGCAATCATATCAATGGGAATATTAAGTTTTTTGACTTCTTCGATCTTTCGTGCAATAACCGAACCCAGGGGCCAAAGAATATTCGCATAATATTTTGTGGCCTCTTCCATGAGGATACTGTTGTCTACCTCATCGTCAAAACGCTCGCTTGTCGCATAGTGCTGGCCGAAGGCATCGTTAGGCAAAAGCAGCTTCTCCTGCGGGCAATAGGTAAACATACTGTCAGGCCAGTGGATCATCGGCGCTTCAATAAAGGAAAGGCTGCGCCTGCCAAGCGACAAGGTATCGCCGGTCTTTACCGTCTTAAATTCCCATTTGCCGTAATAATTCTTGTACAAGCCATCCCTGCATTTCTCTGTCCCGAATACCTTCGCACCCGGACAGCGGCGCATCAGAGCCGGCAAAGCGCCGGAATGGTCTGTCTCTACGTGGTTGGCGATAATGTAATCGATCTTTTCCGCAGGGACTATATGCGCAATTTTTTCAAGCATCTCGTCGGCAAAAGGGCCATATACCGTATCCACCAAAGTAATCTTGTCGTCAATGATAAGGTAGGCATTATAGGTAGTGCCTCTTTTTGTCGTATAGGTATGCCCGTGGAACGTGCGGACGTTCCAGTCCACTACGCCCACCCAATATATCCCTTTTTTGATTTCGTATGGCTTCATAGTTATCCTTCCTTTACAAATTGGCTTTTGTCCGCGCCGCACACCGGGCAGACCCAATCGTCGGGTAGTTTTTCAAACGGGGTTCCCGCAGGAACTCCTGAATCCGGGTCGCCTAATGCAGGGTCATATACATAATTACACACCTCACAGCGATATTTATCCATACCCCCCTCCTTATGTTAACGGGCACCTACGCGTGCCTTTAGAAACTGGCGGAACTCTTCGGGATATTCGATTTTTGCCGTCCCCGCAGAACACTTTTCTATTGCCTCAACCATGGCCGGTATCCTTTCGTAGGGGATACTCAGCAACAATTTATCTTTTTCGACATTACAGAGTTTGCGTGCGGTATAATCGTAAAACGAAAGGTTTGTTTCTTTCTCCGTCAGGGGATACATAACTGCCATTCTACAGGTAGGGCCTCCTATTTTTATCTTCGGCATCTTCCCGTCAAGAAAGACACAAAGCGTAAGCAGACGGCATGCCTCTTCGGCGTTACAGACAAAAAGCACCAGTTCCGGCTGCTCCCGGGCTTTCTCTAAAGGAGCGAGCAAAAAAGAAATGCCGGAATTATCCTGCACTTCTCCTATCTGCGCCATAAGCGTATCAAGCGCCGCATAAGAACAAAAAAGTTTTTCTCCCTCCACTACAAATTTCTTCACCATGCCGGCAATTTTAGGGTCGTCCATTTTGTGAAACCCCAGATGCCAGCTGGCGCCAAAACAACTATTATTTGCTTTATTTACGACTATGGTCTTTCCCTTGGAGGCATCGAGAAATGCCCTGCATATGCGGACTTTTTCCCCCGGAGGCTGCATACACTGTGCTGACGGGATACGGCTTACCGACACAGGGCTTAATTCAAGCTGTAAGCTCTTTACTAAAGTTGTTCCGTAGTCAAGCCATTCCTTTGCCAACACGTCCCCCATGTGCATAGAATGTAGTATTTATCGGCGGATCCGGCTAAATTGTGTTGCGACTTTTTTAAAGTCGGTTTTTGTTGCACCGTGCGCTATCATTGTGTGTATTGCCTGCCGGGAATCCGTGGGTTTTATATTGACTCCCCGTATCGCATCCTCAAGCAACCTAACCCTAAAGCCGTACTTTAATGCATCCAGCACGGAATATTTAACGCAATACTCTGTTGCCAGGCCTGCCACATATAACTCATTGATATGTGAGTTCTTCAGGAGACTGATAAAATCGAGACCGCTTGAGTCCTTTGCCTGAAATACCGAATAATTGTCTTCGTCGGGGCTTGCCCCTTTTGATAGAATGATTGTTGCTTCCGGTAATCTCAAACCTTTATAAAAACGCGCACCAAAGGTGCCCTGCACGCAATGAACGGGCCAGGCTCCCCCGAAGCGTTTAAAATGAACCGTCTTTTGCGGATGCCAGTCCCGTGACGCAAAAATAGGTAAACCGTGTTTGGAAAAAATACGGATATACTTGTTCAACAGGGGGACTGTTTTTTCTCCTTCAGGGACTGCCAAAGAACCCCCTCGGCAGAAATCGTTCTGCAGGTCAACTATCAATAAGGCTCTCTGTAATTTCATACCAAAATCCTTATTATTATATCACGCATACAAGCCCCTATCCAGCCTCAATTATTCCCTTTGGATACGCCGCAATACAAAAGGTTTCATTATTGTTTCTGGTTGAGGCGCAGAAAGGTTGCTATTTTATCCTGCAGCGGCGCAGGGATATCCCGGCATTCAAGCACGCGGGTAAGCCGGATAGCGCTAAGGTAGTGGCCCAAAAAGGTATTACAGCTCTTACAATCCTTAATATGCTTCTTGAAGGCTAGTCCCTTTTTCGGCGGCAAAGAATGCTGGGCGTACTCATAGAGAAAACCGATTACACCCCGGCAACCCTTCTCCTTTTGAGGCTGTGTTTCCTTTATAAAACGGCTCTTCACGTAATCGGATAATATGTTTTTAAGCATGAGCCTGCCCCGGTGCAGGCGTGTCTTGACTGCGTTTAGTCTTAATTTTAAGATTTTGGCGATGTCTTTTAATGCCAAATCATCTGTGCTGTCAAGGACAAGCGGTATTTTATACACAAGGGGCATATTCTTAAGGGCCGTATCGACCTTATTTTTCAGTTCCTGTTGAAGTAATTGCGCATCGGGCAGCTTCGGCCAATTAATATAGATATCCTGTGTGGCCACCTGTGCCTTAAAGGAATCGGATACCCGCTTCTGGCGGCGCTTTTTTCTAAGGTACATAAGCGCTTCATTGTAGGCAATTTTGTAAATCCATGTCGAAAGCTTTGATGTTCCCTTAAAGCGGTTAAGGTGCGTGACTATCTTTACGAATGTATTTTGCAGGATATCTTCGGCATCTTTCTCATTCCTGGCAATGCTTAAGGCAAGCCTGAAGACCTTTCCCTTATATTCCTGAAAAATAGACTCAAGAGAAGGGGTGTGAGTGTTGTTCATGGGCCAAGCCTGACTGCAGGGAACCGTAACGTGATGCCTAAAGATTGCTCAGGATGTCTTCGAGGGCCTGTTTGTGTCTTTTTTCTTCTTCAATGACAGACGCAATCGCCTCTTGCACATCCCTGCCTTTTAACTGGGTCTTGCAGGCATTATAAAACTTTATTGAATTATTTTCGATTGCAATCCCTATTTTGAGCGCTTTCAAAAAATTGTTCGCCAGCGCATCCAGCTCTTCCGGGCTCTGATAAAACTCAAATATTCCGTACTCAAGGCTGCCTAAAAGGTCTTCGTCTTCGGTGGTATCTTCTTTCTTCTGGCGTAGCGCGGAGAGTGAATTTTCAAATAAGGAAAGGTGCCTTTGTTCTTCTTTCAATAAAAAACGCAAGGAGCCCGCCGCAACCGAGTTGCTACCCTGCTTTGCGAGGAGTTTCCCGTAAAAAGCGATGCCGTCTTTCTCGATCTTACAGGCAATTTTATAGGCTTCGAAATCGTTGAAATCGACAATCACCAATGCCCCGCCCCTCTCTTCTATGCGCATGGAGACGCTCCTTTCTAAGATTCAAAACTCATTTTTAAACCCTTCTAAATCCCTGCTGCGGCAGATTGTATATAGTTTAGTTTTCGTTACACCGCCACTACTTCCTTTACCTCAGGGATAGCTTCTTTAAGCATCCGCTCAATCCCCATTTTCAAAGTCATCTGGCTCATCGGGCAGCATCCGCAGCTTCCCTTGAGCCTGACTTTAACAACTCCCTGGGGAGTCACTTCAATCAATTCCACATTGCCGCCATCAGCCTCAAGGGCCGGCCTGATCTTTTCTAATACCGCCTCTACCTTTTCTTTCATGATGCCCTCCTATTGTGCAATATGTACATAAGCCTTTCATATACGCAACGTACGCATGAGCCCCAATTTATTCCTCAGTGTCGGCAACCTGTATAGGCACATCAAATAATGCAATAACGTAGCCAATATACCCTTCACATATATACCCATTACCATGCCGCAAGAACGGTTGTTTGCCATTGGTATGATATACCCCAGGTCAACGGGCTTGAATTCCTTTAGCGGTGCGTTACGCATACGCCTCAGCATGTTTTCTGCTGCGACCCGGCCCTGCAGTATCGAAAACTGAACTGCCATGCGCAGGGGGTTACCGCGATAAAAAAATGCCGAGGCATCTCCTGCAGCAAAGATATCGCCTTGGACCCTCAAGTACGCATCCACTTTAAGCCTTCCCTGCCTGTTTTTTTCAAAAGGCAGCTGTTCTACAAATAAAGCGGTCTTGACTCCCGCCGTCCAAATAAACAACACTTCATCAAACACCTTTCCGTTTGAAATATGCAGCGTAGAGCCCGTGGCTTTCAAAACAGTACAGCCTAACAAGACTTCGATGCCAAGCCGTTTCAGATTCTTCTGGGTATCATTGCGCAAACCCTGCGGGAACATCCCCAATAAGGAAGGGGCGGATTCCACAATGACGATCTTCTTATGCTTGCCGGCTTGCCTGCAATAGGAAACCAGGTTTGTCGCTACTTCAATACCGGTATACCCCCCTCCGGAGATTACCACAGTGGTATATTTTTTATCTTTTAAGGCTGCTATGATTTTTTCCATATCAGCCGCTTCGTCAATCTTATACGCAGCAGCCTTGAATTCTTCGTTACCGTAAAAGTTGGTTTCTGAACCGCTGGCAATAAGCAGGTAATCGTATGGCAGCTGCGTTGTGCCGGTTGAGACCGTTTTTGCCGCTATATCGATTGAAACAACTTCACCGCGCACAAAACAAAAGCCCTTGCGCGTCACAAGCGATTCTATATCTAACGTAAGGTATTGTGGCTTAAGGCCCCTTCCGATGAGGTCTGGCAATAAAGGCAAGAAATTAAACTCCTTTTTCCTGTCTACTAAAGTTACCATAACCTCTTTAGGATAACGGCTTAGCCTTTCTAAAGCCGTACAACCCGCAAAGCCGCCTCCGATTATCAAGACCCTCTTCATAGTATCACCGCTAAGATCAATACTATACTGACCGTTGTGTGCAGCACAATCGTAAGGCGGGATGATTCGACCAGTTTCAATTTATCATTATAGTGCGCCTTTAAAATACGGCCGGCCTTATACGCAAGCAGGATACAGGCAAGCGCAAAAAAAGAAAATATGCGTAAATGACCTGCGGCAATGTTTACAATAATAAAGAAGAACGCAAAGAATACAAGCGCGTAGTAGCCTATGTAGGCTTTTGCCGGGCCGGTTAACGCAACCAAGGTGCGCTTGCCTACCTTGATATCTGCGGCATAATCGGGAACTTCGTTTGCAAACAATATGGCGGCAACCAAAAGCCCCATCGGCACGGAGAGAAGAAAACTCTTAGCCGAAGGAAAAATCCCTGTCTGTAAAAAGTACCCGCCCATCACCAGGGCCGGACCAAACGCAATAAAAATGACTGCCTCCCCCAATGCCCGGTAAGACAACAGGAGCGGTTTATGGGAATACGCCCAGGCAAGGAATATACCGATTCCATAACAAACCGGCACAATAGGTGTGCGCCAATATATCGTAAGCAGGGCAGCGCATAACGCTGAGCACAAAAAGAACAAAATGCTCATTTTGAGATAGAACTGTTGAGAAAAAACTTTCTCCTGGATCAGTTTGGAGCCTCCGAAGAACCCGTAAAAACGCATATCCTGCCAATCAACGCCGTATTTTGAGTCGGCGTAATCATTCATAAGATTGGCGCTTAAGTGGGTAAAGGCGACCATGGCTAAACCGAACGTAACGCAAAACACCTTCACATGGGGGAAACCGATCATAGAACCAAACACAAAAGGCAAGACGCTTGCGGATAGAAAGGGAAGCCTTAACGCCCTTACAAGGTATGCCGCCTTCCCTTTTCCAACGATGTTTCCCTGGCCCATGGTGGTAAAAAATGTATTTGAGTTTACAATGTATATATGTTAGCATAAATTTATGCCTATTAATATAAAAAACCGCATTGAGGCAAGCATTGCCCGGTTTAACAAGAATCTTGAGGCTGTGTTCGGGCTGGCAACGATCTCCCCCCTGCTCTCAAAGACCATCAAGGAATTCATCGCCAGAAAAGGCAAGAGAATAAGGCCGACCTTGTTTGTGATCGGGTATATGGGGTATACCAAAAAACCTGCACAGAACCTATACACCAGCGCCCTGTCTCTTGAGCTCCTGCATAATTTTATGCTTATCCACGATGATATTATTGACAAATCTGCCCTGCGCAGGGGCCTTCCTTCAATGCACAAAACGCTAGACGCCTGCCTGGGCATATATAAAAACAAAAAATTCAACGGCCAGGACCTTGCAATAGTAGTTGGCGATATCGTATACGCAATGGCAATACACGCCTTTCTGTCCATAAAAGAGGACTGGCAACGCAAAGAAAACGCGCTGAAACGATTTATTGAAGCAGCCATCTACACAGGCAGCGGCGAGTTCATTGAGCTGCTCTATGGGATGAAATCTCTGGGAGAGATTAAAAGAAGCGATATTTATAAAATCTATGATTTAAAGACCGCCCATTATACCTTCTGCTCTCCGTTGGTAGTAGGCGCCGTGCTTGCCGGCGCAGGAAAAAAGGAGGTTTCCAAACTCATCCGGTTCGGGCTCTGTCTGGGTAGGGCATTCCAGATAAAAGACGACCTTCTGGATATGTTCGGGAAAGAAAAGGAGATAGGTAAATCCTCCCTCGGCGACCTCAAGGAAGGCAAGAAAACGCTGCTTTTATGGCATACCTACCGTAATAGTACTTCTAAAAATAAACGCTACCTCAATAAGGTATTGGCAAAAATTACACTAAGCAGGCATGACCTTCTTGCCATCAAAAAGCTGGTCATGCATTCAGGTGCGCGTGAGTGCCTTAAAAATGATATTGAACGGCTTTTACGCCAGGCCGACACAATACGCGCCCGCCTTGCCATGCGCAAGGAATACAAAACACTGCTTGCGCGGCTCTCCTTAACACTCCTGGCCATATAGGCAATCGCTATTTCCCCACACAAATAAAGTCACACTTGCCGCTTTCTACGTCTATGGCTAGTTCGTTTTGCGGGTCAATCTGTTTTGCTTTTTTAAGGTAAAAGGCGTATTTTTCTTTATCTCCCTTTACCTTATATGCCTGCGCGAGCCTCACATACGCGTCGGTAAAAAACGGGTCGGCCTTTATTGCCTTCTCAAGATACTCCACCGCTTTATCGCTATTGCCTCCGACTATTGTTGGCGCAAGGAGGTAGAAACCGCCGAAGCCAAACAAGACACCTGCAGTATCCGGTTGCAGGTCCTGGGCTTTTTTTAGATACGTCAATACCCCTAAGCCGTGTGTCACTTTTGCCAAAGGCCCGCCGTAATGGGCAAGCATCCCTTTGGAGCCGGCGACAATAAGCAATGCCCGGGTATAATTACTTGTATCAACTGCGCCCTTACCCTGCGAAAGCACCTTTTCAGCAAGGGTAAGCGATTCTGCATAAGCTTTATTTGTATACCGTATATACGCAAGGGTAATGAGCGCGGGCGAAAAGCCCGGCTCTTCCTTAATAATATTTTTAAGCATTGCCTGGCTTCCTTTTAAGTCATGCTTTCTTCTTAACAATTCTGCAATCCCCCATTGTGCCTCAAATGAAGAAGGGGATATTTGCAGTATTTTTTTGAACATACCTTCTGCGTCTTCGGTTCTATAAAGATTAAGGTATACCAGGCCAAGTGTATAGAGGGAATCTAACGACTTGGGGCTACGCTGCGCGGAAGCCAGCGCTTCAGCAGGGGCAATCTTGTCCGCCTGTTCATGCAGGATTTGCCATTGGAGCCCGAAAAGCACTTGGGGCACACAACAAAAAAGGGCGCAAGCCAATATACACACAGCGCCCTTTATCCGTATGCTCATTTCTTTTTCCCTAATTTAAATTTTCCCGGGCCTAGAAAGACGAGCCCTGCAAAGACAACGGCCATTTCAATGGCATGCGATGCAATAAATAATCCGTCCCCTTTGCTAAGATGCATCGAGCTTGCAACGGCCATATTGATT
Source organism: Candidatus Omnitrophota bacterium (assembly GCA_028717045.1). Classification (GTDB taxonomy): domain Bacteria; phylum Omnitrophota; class Gorgyraeia; order Gygaellales; family Profunditerraquicolaceae; genus SURF-25. The sequence goes on from JAQUON010000001.1 coordinate 10,055, forward strand.
GCCATAAGCGCCGCAAAAGGCCGCATGAATATCCCAAGCACAAGAAATACGCCTCCGAAAAATTCTGCGAATGCAGACACAAACCCCCAAAACGAAGGCACCAACGTAACGCCAAAGATGGCCATGGCCTTGCCTAACTCATGCCATTGGGCATATCCCCCTATTATCTTTGGGAAACCGTGATACATAAACATTACACCTATGCCTACGCGAAGAATCAATAAACCGATATCCCGTTCACTGCGCCCTGCGTTCATCGGTTCCTCCTTACTTCTGGCCGCTTTCTAGCGCCGGCCCCTGGTCTGCATCAGCCGCGCATACGCGGTTACGGCCGCCATGCTTTGCTTCATACAAGGCCTTATCAGCAGCTTCAATAAGCCCGTCCATTTTTTCTGCCTTCTGCTGCGGATATGAGACCACCCCAATGCTTATCGTAAGCTTCAAAGGCTTACCCGGCTTGTAAGGAAACTCATAGGCCTCTACCGCACGCCTTACCCTCTCTGCGTAATTGACAGCCCCCTGAAGATTAGTATGGGTAAGTATCGCGCAGAACTCTTCTCCTCCGTATCGCGCCACAAAATCGGTCTTGCGTGACTGCGCCTGTAAAATCTGTGACATATGTTTCAGTACCACATTACCCTGCTGATGGCCGTACGTATCGTTAACATTCTTAAAATGGTCGATATCCATGATGAGGAATGAAAAAAATAGGTTATAGCGGGCTGCCCGCTCAAATTCATTCTGCATCCTGAGCATAAAATAGCGGTGTATGTAAAGCCCGGTAAGGCCGTCAGTAATAGCCAGGGTCCTTAGGTTTAGGTTCTCAATCCATAGGGAAAGGTATTTGTAAATGGTGTTTCCCAGGTATGTCGCCATAATGATAAAAACGGCGCTAAAGTAATCGAAACGGATGTTATGCTGGAACATGATAAAACCTATCCCCAGTACAACAACAGTTTCAATACTGCCAAGCAAAAGCGCAAATGATGGCGGGAAGAAATACACGAAGAGAAACGTGGCTAAGCCAAGCCCGAGCAAAAGGAAAAACTCCACACCTTTGGGGATATAGCTGATAAAATCGCCGTTTAAAAGCATCAGGACTGCGTTTGCCTGTATTGCCACCCCCGGCATTAATCCAATCGGGCTGTGGTAGACGTCATGAAAGATCTCTGCAGTCGATCCCACCAATACGATCTTGTCTTTAAAGGTTTCCGGAGGCACTTGGTCATTGTATACCTTCCAGAAAGGAATGGGATCAAGGTCATTAAGCTTGACGCGGAAATGAATCGGTATTACCCCGTCTTTCTGCACAGGGATAAGGGCCTTAATAGCGCCTGCGCTTTCTATTACCACATGCCTACCATCGTAAGAAATGTCCTTAAGCGGCGCCCCGAGGTATTGGCAAAGGATTTTGATTTCACTGGAATAATCGTAGGGCTTTGTATCCCAATAAGGGACGATGAACAACCGAGAAGAGCGCACTGAAAGGTCCGGATTGCGCGGCTTGTTTACCAAGCCATAGGCTAAGGCATTTTTGGCCAGGATATCGAAAGGCACCGTATACCTGCCCCGCGGATCAAGGAACGCAGCGAGAATCACGTTACCGCTTTTGGCAAGGGCATCGGCGAATATAGTGTCGTATTCCGGTACCATGCTCTCTCCGGCAAATACCATATCCATAAAAATTACCTTGGGCGGATACGGCCTGAGCTTATCAAGCAGGGCCGCAACGTAGGTCCTTGGCCACGGCCAGCTTTTCTTTAAAATCCTGTACGAGGCATCGTCAACAATAATGACCTTAATTGTATCTACATTGGGGGGTAATGGCTGGGTATGGTAACTGACCACCGAAAATAAATCGGCGAATTTAAAACGGGGAACAGCAAAAAACCTCGTTTGGGATAAGAAGAAAAAATAAACAATAATACATACGAGGCAAAGAATGACTGCTTTTAAAAAAGCCTTTTCCTTCAAAATAGTAAGCATGCGCCTGCCTTGTGTGTGATTGGTATTAGTGTAGCACCCAGGGGAAAATAACGCAATAAAAAAGAGCCTCGTTTTAAAACTTTATTTGCAAAACAGCTGCCTGCGTGCTATACTTGGTATAGAAATAAAGGTAGTGTATTTGACAACCTAAGCAGTAGACGAAAAGGCAAGGTATCCGTAAGGATATGCGCGCAAAGCCAAGAGTCCCGACGATACGTCGGGATTGTCTGGTTACCGAATCGAAATGCAAATAAAGTAGTGCGCCTGTCCTTTACGGAACAGGCTTTTTTATTAAGTAAGGAGAATGCGATGAAAAACACAAGGCGAGAAAAAGGGTTCAGCATAGTTGAGGTGCTGATAGTGATCTTAGTAAGCGTAATAGTCCTGGCACTGGCCATACCCAGCATTACGCGCTCCAGGGTAAATTCCAATGAGTCATATGCCAGAGAGACCTTAAAGCAGATCGGCATGGCTGCTGAAGAATACAGCCGCAACAATAACGGCCTTTATCCGCTCTCAATCGCAAATTTAACCACTGGCAACCCCCACTATCTTGCCGAAGACTATACTGCGGGGGCAAGGCAAGGATATGCATTCTCGTGCGCCTGGTCAGCAGCTGATTATTCGTGTTTTGCAATACCCATAAAAACCTTAAGCGCAACTAATGCGCCTACAGGTACCAAAAAGTTCATTATTACTGCGGGATTAATACTTACGGAAGACGACTCGGTGACATCGATAGTAGGAAGTGTGGGGCCCACTAATAATACTACGAATGCCACAGCAAATATGGCGCCTGCGTTTGATGGTATGTAGCATCGCTTGCGTCATCGCGGGATATTGAAAATCCCGTAGCGGCATGTTATACTTAATAAGGGAACACAAGCAGCATATTGACAATCTGGCAGTAGACGAAAAGGCAAGGTATCCGTAAGGATATGCGCGCAAAGCCAAGAGTCCCGACGTATCGTCGGGATAGTCTGGTTACCGAATCGAAATGCAACACACAAGAAAAGTGCGCCTGTTCTTTACGGAACAGGCTTTTTTATTAAGTAAGGAGAGTCCGATGAAAGCTCGGATGAACGAAAAAGGATTTACCCTGGTTGAAATACTGATTGCGCTGGGCATTGTCGCATCGCTGACTGCGGTTGCGCTGCCCAATATTCTGCGCATGCGCAGCAACGCCAATGATGTGGCGGCAAAAGCGGCGATCAGAACCATTGCCTATGCTGCCGAGGAATACGCGGTGCGCCACGGCCGCTATCCCATACGCATCACGGAACTGACCCAGGCAAATCCTCCCTATCTTTCTGAAGACTATACTGCGAATTCACAGGAAGGATATACGTTTACCTGTAACTGGTCTTCTACAGAATATAGCTGTACCGCAACACCCATAGCCGGCGGCATTACCGGCAATAAAATCTATACCATGGCCTCCGGCATTGTGCAGGGAGAAACCCTGACAGCTGCTATTATCACGGACAATCCAGACGTACTTGATGCCCCGATTTCCTTAGCCAAGCTCGACACTTTATTAGAGGAAAAACCTGTTTCTGGCACGAATACCACTACCACGCCCACTGACCCAGGAGATGACCCTATTGATGATCCGGGAATTATCATTATCCTTGATGACCTAGATCGTCCGGAGGATGATGGAACGCCTGTAACCCCTGACGGAATGCCGGTTGTTGACCCTACCGATCCTAACGACGTACAAGCACAATCAGCTATAGCTGAGGTTAATGGTATCTAGTAAAATCGCTCTCGCTTCCACCCTACCCAACGAATAACCCTGCAATAGTATTCTTACAGTAAACGCATTTATCTTCTTGGACCTTATTTTCCAATACCTCAAATATTCTGCGCCTAATTAAAAGTTTCTTGCATGCAGGGCAGTATGTATTGTTTTCTCTGCCGGCTACATTTCCGGTATATACATACCTTAGGCCTGCCGTTTTGCCTATCTCATATGCCTTATCGAGGATTGCCTCCGGCGTAATGGCATAATCGGTGAATTTATAATCGGGATGGAAACGAGAAATATGCCAGGGCATATCTTTATCCAGCCCTGCAATAAATGCAGCTATATTGCCAAGCTCTTCTTTTGAATCGTTAAGCCCGGGGATTACCAATGTGGTTATTTCAACCCAAATACCTTTCTGCTTCATTTTCCCTATTGACTCCAATACAGGCTGCAGCCTTGCTTGGCAGATATCCTGATAAGAAGCTTCTTTAAAAAACTTAAGGTCTACATTTGCAGCATCAAGATAAAAAGCGAGCTCCTCAAGCGCCTCAGGCGTCATATACCCGTTAGTCACGAATACGTTATATAACCCTTTTTCTTTAGCCAGCGTTGCGCAATCCAGGGCAAATTCAATAAAAATCGTGGGTTCCGTATAGGTATACGATATACTCCTGCAGTTAGAGCGCACAGCAGTATTGATGATTTCAAGAGGCGTACTTTCTTCTTGCCGCCCAGGCCCTGCCTTCATCGTTTCCTGGGAAATCTGCCAATTCTGGCAGAAGCCGCAGCGGAAATTACACCCGACAGTCGCAATAGAGAAACTCTCTGTGCCGGGAAGGAAATGGTAAAGCGGCTTCTTTTCAATAGGGTCAAGGTGGCCGGCGATCACCTTGCCGTAGTTTAGGGAATAGAGGGTGCCTGACTGGTTCTGCCTGACTCCGCAGAAGCCGAATCCGCCCTCAGGGATGCGGCAGCGGTGACTGCATAAAAAACAATGCACTGTCTTATCGCCTGCTTTTTCGTAGAAAAGCGCTTCTTTGTTCATATCCGCAGCCCTGCAAGATCGGTTTCTGCAAATGGCGCGATAGAAATAATCTCTTCCTGTCCATACGCGACCCTGCGCCATATTATTTCCGCCGTAAGCGATCCATCGAGGTCGCAATAACGGCAGGTGATAGCTGCGCAACGCATGGCAAGGTCTTTAGAAAAAACTCCCCTGCCCAGCGAGGTAGGCCCGGCAACAGAAGAAGGCATAAAAAGATAATCCCCGCCTTTGGCCAAACTCAACAATTTCCTGTTCTCTTCTTCGTTCCTGCCTACTGCCAACCGTGCGTTATCTGAAATCCTGAAATGCCTGCCGATTTTCAACAAAGAGATATTCTCAACCGAGAGTTCCCCGTGCATTATTAAATCCTTCAACCGGTTAGAAAAAGCCGGATCGGTAAGTAAACACCCGCCTGCCGGATTAGGGTAGCCGCTAATATTATAGCGTTTTGCCAATGCGAACTGGGGCTTTCGGTTCCTTCCGTTAAAATTCAAAAGCGCTGAACGCGCTATCCATCCCTTTTGCTCGGGGATAGTTTCATCAAGCAATTGTGCGGACAAGGGCCTGACTACCAGGCCTTCAAGGCCTGATTTCTTTTCAATGAGCTTAAGCGCATCCCTGTATTGGGACATAGGGCGCTGGCCAAGCACTTCGCCGGTAATCACAAATGCTGCGCCCACCACAGGCATCTCATCTTTGGCTTTACGTAACATAAGGATTTTACAGTCTATGCAAGGGTTCATCTGTGAGCCAAATCCGTGCGCGGGTTCGCGGACAAGAGACAAGAAATCAGCGGAAATATCTTTAATGACAGGCGGTATGTGTAAACTGGAACGCACAAGCCGGTTCATGCCTGCGCCGGGCCCGCTATCGCTTTTACTACGGTGACAGAAAGGAATGGAAAAATGAAAAGGTATGACTTCGATCCCCTGCTCCTGCGCAACCCTAGCTGCCAACACGCTGTCCAGTCCTCCGGAAACTAACGCAATGGCTTTCATAACGTTAGCGCAAAATAGCCAGGTTAAGAACGCCGCCTACCGTCAAACCCGTAATAATCATGATCGTTAAGGATTTCAGAAAATCCTTAATCCCCAATTCTTTGAGCATGATGACGAATGTGGCAACACAGGGAAACGATATGGAAAGCAATACGGCAGCGATAAACATCTGCTTAGCGGTTAAGCCCAGCGGAAGGAGCATGCCCGCAGCTACGTCTTTTCTTATAAATCCGATCAAAAGCGCGATAACCGTCTCTTTGGGTAACCCGAACAGGCCCTGGATAAGCGGAGCAAAAATCCCGCTCACAAAATTAAACAATTTAAAAAAAACCAGGATATTTACTATAGAAACCCCCAGGAGCACCACGGGAAGTGCCTCAATCAAGAACCCTTTGATACGCAGAAATAACTTCTTCATAAAAACGGCAAGTTGCGGAAGCCGGTAAGGGGGTATTTCAAGCAATAGTTCAGGGCTAAAACCTTTTAATGTCTTGTTCAGGATGACCCCTAAAATGAGCCAGACCGAAAACAATACCAGGTACACGCCGCCTATGTAAAAACCGGAGAATTGGCCCAGCAACCCTACGATCATCGCCTGGAGTGCAACACAAGGAACGCCGATAGAAATAAGCGTAGAGGCGATGAACCTCTCCCTCCTTGATTCAAGTATGCGCGTTGAAAGGATCCCGGGTACGTTACAACCAAAGCCCAAGAGCACAGGAATGATTGTAAAACCGTGGAGGCCGATGCGATGCAAGAAATTATCCAAAAGTATGGCCAGGCGCGGAAGGTATCCTACGTCTTCAAGAATGCTTAATACAAAGTAAAAAGAGATAATGTAGGGCAGCACCATATCAAATTCAATATAAGGGGCAGTGGTCAACAGGCCAAGCGATTGCTTAAAATCAATCCTGCCGTTGAGTAGCTCCCCGATTAATATGTGGTGCAAAAAACCTTCCCCGCCTAACAGGCCGCTTATTTTCGATACCACCGGTTGATAGATATTGAAGAAAAAGGGGTCAAAGACAGAGGCGATCAGGCCTTCTGCGATAAAACGCACGAATTTAAACGAAAAATAAAGCACGGCAGAGGCAATGAGCACTCCGGCGAACGGCTTCATGGAAACGTCTTCCAGCATTTCCCTTAATGTGTGGTGCCGGTGAGTCAGACGCTGTGTGTGCGAGACGATTTCGCCAATTTTGAGCCACCGCTCTTGTGAAGAGCGCCGTTGCGGCTGCCCAGGGCCAGCCTCAAGGATCCTTTCAATAAGCAGCTTAATCCCCTGCCCGGTCAACGCACACGTCTCAACAACAGGAGTCCCCAGCAGCGCTTCAAGCTTAGCCGTATCAATAGCAATGCCCCGGTGTTTCATATCATCACACATATTCAGACACACCACTAAAGGATACCCCTCTTCAATCAACTGCAGCGTAAGGTAAAGGTTCCTTTCCAGGTTGGTTGCGTCGATAATATTAATAATGACCATCTGGTCTCTGGGAAAGTCACGCGGAAGCGCTACTGCAACCTCCTCTGCCTGGGAGCCGGGTTCCAAGGAATAACTGCCCGGCAAATCGATTATTTCAACCTTGTCTTCCCGCAGCTTCAAATACCCTTTCGTAATCCCTACGGTAGTGCCGGGATAATTCGACGATATTACATTGACCCCGGTGAGACGGGAGAATACGACGCTCTTGCCGACGTTAGGATTCCCTATCAGAAATATTTTTTTAATCATTCGGCATCAACGATAATTTTATTCGCCATCCCAAAACCGAGCGCTACGATGCTGCGTCCTGCCTTTATGGCAACAGGGCCCCTAAACATAGAGTGATTCAGGAGGGTCACTTCTCTTCCGACATAGATACCCATAACCATAAGCCGCTCATGCAACGCCTTGCCGCCGGTAATTTCGGCAATCTTGCCCTTTTGGTTCCTTCTCATTTTAACGAGTGATATTTTATTCATCGGGTTTATTTTTAGCGATAGAAAGGGATTGTTCGAATGCACTTATTGTAGCCTAAAGCAGGGAAAATAGCAAGTACAGAACAGGAAAACCGGGGGCGGGATGCTTATTCGTGGAGCCAAGCCCTTGTAGCGATCATTAACAAGATGCCGAGAAGAAACGCAATAAATGCCCCTGTTGAGCGCTTCAGGTCTTTTTCCTTATGCAGCTCAGGGATGAGGTCGGAAGTAGCAATATAGATAAACCCTCCTGCGGTCAGGGGAAGGATGGCTTCTGAAAATGCCGCAGACACGCTTGAAATGAAATAGGCAATTAACGCGCCGAGCACTGCGGTAAGCGCAGAAATAAAATTAAAGAGGAGGGCTTTGTGCCTAGAGAGCCCTCCGTAGATAAGCACACCGAAATCCCCCAGCTCCTGCGGTATCTCGTGCAAAATAACCGCCAGGGTAGTAACTATCCCGATTTTAAAAGACGTAATGAAACTGGCGGCAATAATCATGCCGTCTATAAAATTATGGAGCCCGTCGCCGACAAGGTTAAGGTACGTAAACGCATGGATATCGCAATTACCTTCGTGACAATGTCGCCAATAAAAATATCTCTCCAGAAGAAAAAAAAGCACGATGCCGGCGATCACATAATGAAACACAACGATGCTATTGGTTTTTTCTAAAGACTCCGGAAGGATATGTAAAAAAGCGCCTCCGATCAATGAACCCGCAGAAAAACCGATGAGGTTAAAAAGTATCTTTGAGAGCAGATTGCTTTTAATAACCAGGGTAAAGATGCCGATAAGGGATATAACGGCAACGAGGAAGGTGCTTAATAAAATCCATACAAGGAGCATAGGCGAGCGTTAAGGGTTAATCTAGTGCGTATTTTCTATCCGAGGTTCGGTTTTTTGCCTTTATTCGCTTTTTTTGAACGCCAGTTTAATTTTCCGCGACGCTTACGTTTTCCCATTCTAATCTTCTCCTCTCTCTCGATAGTCTAGTATTTATAATAACCTGCGGGTATTGCCTGCGCAATGTAACGGATTGCTTCAATAAGGCAGATGCGGATAGCTTTCTCCATAGGCGTGTTCGCATACGCAGAAAGCCCGGCACCCAAACCGCTGCTGCCTAACGACCCGGCCGTAAAGCCGCCGCCCAGGTCAGAGGCCTGCCCCTGGACGCGGCCTGAAGCGGCCACCTGCGAGGTAGCTGCATCAACAATACGGATATCCATAGCCATGTGCGCCTTGTTCAACGAAACCCCTAACAAACCTCCGAGTATGCCGCTACCCGCCCCGCCGCCGCCGCCTACCCCGGCCCGCCCTCCTGACGCATGCGGCTCAAATTCGGTCACTGTCGCGGTGATAATCAAATCTGCTGTTTTGGCCTTCTCTTTCTCCGGGCTGCCTGCGGGCTGGCCTTCTCCCGGAATTGGCGTTATAGCAGCCTGCCGTTCTATCACATTGAAACGGTTACTGCTCGCAAGCGCAGGAACAAGTATCTCGCGTAAATCTGAACCTATCTGAAAAGTGGCTTTTGCTGCCTTAATGTCAAAATCAGCTATCGCAATACGCGCCTTAAGGCCAGTATATGCCGGAAGCGCGGCTGAAGTAACGCTTGAATCTGCCACAATGGCAGGATGAGTCATTTGCTTCAACGTCCTACAACCCGTTGCCATAACCCCAAGGATAAGAATACTACTTACCGCTAGCATCCTTTTCATGCGGCCTTCCTTTTTTTATCGCCTCTTCTTGCCTGTTACTATTTAATATAAAAACCTCCCCCCTGTCAAGACAAAAAGGGGAAAGTTGATCTGTATCCGCGGCTTATAATATTTTTTTCAAAGAAGAGACGCTGCGAAGCAAAAGAAACGGATGCTGCCGTGTTAGCTCTGAGGAAGTATGCGAACCGGTGATGACAACCGCTGTCTTAATGCCCGCGTTGACCCCGGCCTGGATGTCAATGGTCATATCGCCTACGTATAAGGCCTCTGCGGGGGCAACCTTTAGCTTTTTGATGATTTTTTTCAAGATGTCGGGATAAGGCTTGCCACGCGTGAGCGTATCCGCACAGAGCACATAATCAAAATAAGCGCGTATTTTAAGATGCCTGAGCAAAATGAGCGAAAAGCGAGTCGGACGGTTACTGGCAATTGCAAGCAAATAGCCCTTCCGCCTGAGAAACGCAAGTAGCGCACGCACGCCGGGGAATAACCGTGATTTTTTAAGAAGGTCGGTTTTGTGTGAATGGCGGTATATACGAAGGGCCCGGGGGAGGTCTTGCGCACAGATAAACGGCTCAAGTAACTTTTTATCTCCCCAGCCTACTGCGCGGCGGATCACTGCGCAGGAACGTAAGGGATAACCCAATGTACGCATTACGTGGTTGAAGCTGACTGTAATCGCTTCATACGCATCAACCAACGTGCCGTCTAAATCAAAGATAATGAGCTTTGTGTGTGTCATTGAAAAACAGAAAGGCAAATCCGCTACTGGCTTTTCTACAAAAACCCTGCGTACGCCTAAGAAAGGGCCTTGTTGTTACTCATCCCGGGGTAAAGATAAAGGAGCGCTTTCTTCTTCAACTCTTTCTATGCCAACAACCCTGGCAATATTTTTCCCATCAATAATACGGTAATCTATGCTTACGGTGTCGTTGGGTCTAAGGCCCGCCAAAGATTGTGCGTTTTCATATACGGTGTTTTGATCCACAACAAAGACGAGGTCCTGTTCGCTATTAGTATCGTAATCGACATAATGGACGGTCAGGCTGTTATTGGCAACGTCCAGTAGCACTACCTTACCAAGAATCCATTGTGTTTGAAGAGGTTCTTGCGGCATGGCCGCTTCTGAAACAGCAGGCGCTTCAATAGACGCTTCTTCGGCGGCATTTTCGCCTGCTACGGAAACCGCTTCTTCGGCGACAAGCACGCAAGGAAAAACGATTATACAAAACATAACCAACAATACAAAAGCTATGATACAAACGCGCTGTTTCATATTCCCTCCCTCGGCGAAATTGTGTAAATTGAAAATAATCTTGCGCAACCGTAGCGACAGTTAATTTTTAAAAATCCCTTCTCCCGCATTCTCATTCGTCAGTACCAGGGTACTACCAACAGCACAATCCAGACAATTGCGGTGGTAATGATACCGACAGTAAGCCCGATCCAGAACCATTGAAAGAACGTCATGCGGATGTTTTTTTCTTTCTCAAGGATTCCAAGCGCGACAATATTTGCCGTCGAGCCGACAAAGGTGATATTGCCTCCGAAACAGCCTCCGAATAAAAGCGCCCACCATAACGATTGTAGGTTTACATGCATCGATTGAAAACTCTGCATCACGGGAATAAATGACGCGACAAGCACCACATTGTCCAAAATACTGGAGCCAATGGCAGAAAGCCATACTACGATTCCTTTGAGGACATCAAGATTATTTCCTGCAAATGCAACCAGCCGTTGCGCGAGGATGTCGCTTGCTCCGGTGTATTTAAGGGTGCCTGCCTGGGCGAAAAGAAGCATAAAGAATAGGAGCGTCCACCACTCTACATCTTTCTCTATGAATTCCCTGGCCTTGCGCCATTTCCATAGCATGATTATGCCGGCGGAAAATAAAGGCGCAACCAGCAATATGGTATTCTTTTCAAGGTTTAATGCGAGTTCCAGCCGATGATGAAGTGAAATGAAAACAAGGGTAAAAATAAATATCACTAATGAAATTTTAAGATGCCGCTCCGGCGGAACGGATATAAGCCGCATCAGGATTTCGTTAGCCCCGAAGCGTTTTATCTGCTGATCAAGCTCTCTAATCGCCTTCTGGTACCATATCAAGAGCACAAAAACGGCGGCACATAAACACAACAACATCAGGGGAAAGGCCTTTATGATAAAATCCTCAAAGCTTAAGCCTGCCTTGGTCGCTATCAAAATGCCGATAGGATTGCCTAATACTGTCCCCGCAGAGCCTATGTTCGTCGTCATGACCGAACATATAATAAAAGGCCTGGGATCGACCTCAAAGTAATCGCAAATTTCAATAATAGCCGCGACCATGAAAATAATGGAAGTGACTTCATCTATTGCGCACGCTAATAATGCCGAAAGTATCGAAATGGCGAAAAGGAATTTTTTTGCAGTAAGGTGAGGGATCCTCAAAATCATGCTCACCAGCCACGCAAATAGCCCTTCTTCTTTAAGGAGCCCGATAATCACCATCATGCCGACCAAGAATAGGATTATCTCTAAAGAAGAAAATCGAATCAAATGTTCGATGTCGATGGTGCGGCTTAAAAGCAGCACGGATGTCCCCAAGAAAGCAAAACTCAGGCGGAAGTTCCAAAAAATAAGCGTTCCCAAGATAGAAACAGAAAAAATGGTAACGGCGGTTGCCTGATGAACGCTCAAACCAACACCCCTTGAGAGAAAGCCCAGGCTCACAGATACGACAATAAGGACAATAAGTTTTTTAAGCATGTGGATAGTATATATAAAAACTACGCCTGTTGCATTCCTTGCGTAAAGGCCCTCAACACATCCTCGCGCGCTATGATTCCGATTAATCTTCCCTTTGCATCGATGACGGGGAGGCGCCGGGCCCGCTGCGTAAGCATAATGCGGGCGACCTCGCACAACGCAGTATCTTCGGTAGTAGTAATTACCTCTTTGCGCATAAGCTGATTTATTTTGACGGTACCCAGTTCGGCGAATTTTTTCTTTAATGACTTGGGGTCATCTTGATAAATGAATCGGCCCACCTTCTCAATGTAGCTGGGCAAAATATAGGAAAGTATGTCCTTTTCGGTGAACATCCCTAGCAACTTATTCTCTTTATCCACTACCGGCAGGCCGCTTATCTTCATCTCCTGAAGGAGGCGCAATGCCTCTATGCCGGTTGCATCAAAAGGTATGCTTTTAACTTCCCTGGCCATTACCTCTCCTACTCTCATGCAGGCCTCCTTTATGATAAGATGCGAGAATCTAGAATATTTCCTGTATGCGTGCCTTCAATTTCCAGTACAGGGCTGCCGCTGCAATAGCCTTGAGTAAATCTCCGGCAAGAAACGGTAAGAAACCGATCAGGAATGCGCGCAACAGCGGTATGTGCAGAAAGGCCCCGAGCCATACGGTACCCATCATCAGAAGTGCGCTATCGGCGAGAAAGAAAACGCCTATTGTCCGAGGAAGGCTTCTGGAAGCAGCCCTGCGCAGTACCGCGACCAAGAAACTAGCTGTTAGAAAACCTACGAGATAGCCGCCTGTCGGGCCGAGTAGATAGATAATACCGCTACCAGAGTAGGTAAACAAAGAAACCCCTAACAACCCCAAAAGGATATAAAGCATCTGGCTCGCTACGCCGAGGCTTCCCAGGAATGCGCCTGAAAGTAACACAAAGAAGGTCTGCAGGGTCAACGGTACGGGAGTAAAAGGCAGGGGGATCCTGATATATGCCCCCAGACTCGTTAAGATAACAAAAACCATAACCCCGAATAACCGACGCCATGCCTTACTAAGCACAATCTCTTTCTTTAATAATGCCTCCATAGGGCCTCCCTCCTCTTGTGTGATAGTATGCAGAATAGAAGAATGAAAACATAATAAATAAAGGGCTAACCGCACCATCGCAACATCAAAGCCGGATGGTGGCATTAACCCTTTATTTTTTGATCAGATACAAGAATATATTCTGCCTATTCTTTGGCTATTGCCAGGGTTACGAGCCCGGCCAAAACAAAAAACAGACCAAAACAACCTTTGATCAGCAACTTGACCGCATACCACCAATACCAAACCGTGGATACGCCTATTACCAGAAACGCAAGGCCCAAGAGGACCTTTAGAACGGTACCCATTACCTTGTTCGGCTCTTTCTGTTTTACTTCGTCTGCCATCTCTGCTACCCTCCTTCTTTTTCCGATTGAGGCCTACTCTTCCACCTGCGGTGAATCCACCCCCATGCTGCGGGGTATTGCCGGATATAAAATTCGATTATATCCGTTATTTTTTGTATGTATAACGTAATGGTTTCCCGGTCGTCGGCCTTTTGAGCCAGTTCAAGGGGCGGCTCAAATATAATCCTATGCGAATCGTCTTGTTCCCTGACGATAAAACACGGCACCACCGCAGCCTCGGTCCTCTGCGCCAGGACTATCGGCCCTATTGCGGTTGCTGCTTTCCTCCCGAAGAAATCAACGAATACTCCGCCTGTGCCGAAATTCTGATCAAGCGGGATAAAAAGCAACTCATTGGCCCTGAGGCTCTTTAAAGAGTTGAGCACGCAGGTTTTGCGAGGGATGCTATAGATAGTTTTGATCTTATACGCATCGCGCATGCGCATAAAGAATCTCTCAACCCGGTTATCTTTCATCGGCCGCATAATAGCGCCGGTCTTGTAGCCTTCGCGGCTAAGCCTCAGCAACATAAGAGGGAAATTGCCGAAATGGGCGCTTACAAGGATCACGCCCTTGCCTTTGGAGAGTGCCTTTTCCAGGTGTTCCCTGCCTTCCAACCGCACACGGCTAGTTACCAATTCAGGCTTAGCAGGCAGATAGACAAGCTCTATCCCTGATTTTGCCATTCCGATGAAGCAATCCCTGGCAATTTTCTCTATCTGGCGGGCAGATTTTTCTTTGCCAAAGGCAACAGTGAGGCCCTCGATGGCTATTTTCCTCTGCCGGGAAGCAAATCTATAGCCTAACCCGCCTACTATTCTGGCAAAAGAATAGATATGCTTGCCCGGGATCAATTTTGCTATCAAAGAACAGGCTACCAAAAACAACCAACCTATAAAATAAGAAACGTGCTTTCGAAATTTCTTCGAATCCATAATAATGTTTATTTATTATACTAAAGGGAAAAGAAAATTCAAGTAAAATTTAGCGTTTATAGCCGATTTTCCGAAGGAATCCAGTGCGCCAGGATATGTCTTCTGCGGTTTCTATGCCTTTAGGCCTTGAGCCGTCAATAACTCCGAGTATGCCTCGGCCTGTATCGCTTTCCGCCACCACTACTTCTACGGGATTGGCAGAGGCGCAAAAGACAGTACAGACCTCCGGGATAAGCTTTAAGGAATTCAATACATTAATCGGATATGCATCTCTTAAACAAACGATAAAGCTGTGGCCTGCCCCGATTTCCAACGCATTTTCGCAGGCTATATCCTTTAGTTCTTTGTCATTGCCTTCCGCGCGTATCTTACAGGCTCCTGAAGATTCAGCAAAGGCTAAGCCGAATTTTATTCCCGGCACGTTATTAACCAGTACTTCATACATATCCTCCACAGTCTTGATAAAATGGCTCTGCCCAAGTATAATATTAACGTCATCCGGTTTTTTGATTTTCACGAGCTTGCATTCCATTCTTGCCTCCTGCGTAGTATACCTACTCTATGCAGATTCTATCATAAAAGCCAAACCGAAGCAATCTTCTCCTTTCTTATAAAATTATTGAAATCGCATGAATATGGGATATAATCGAACTATGAAGAACTCCTCGCAGAACCGTACTGCCCAGACAAGAAATACCCTTATCGGCATCCTATTCCTCAATTGGCTGGTAGCATTCCTTAAAATAGTCTTCGGGATCTTCAGCCGGTGTGCAAGCATGACTGCAGACGGCTTCCATTCCCTTTCAGACGGCGCTTCCAATGTAATCGGCCTGGTGGGCATTCATCTTGCTGCCAAGCCCAAAGACATCGACCATCCTTATGGCCATAAGAAGCTTGAGACCTTTTTCTCCCTGGGGATCGCCCTGCTGCTTTGCATTGTTGCGTTTAATCTTTTTAAGGAAGGTGTGGCGCGTTTTTTCCACCCGGCATCCCCTCAAGCAAACGATATAAGCTTTTACGTGATGATTTTTACGATGGCGATTAATTTCGGGGTAATGCGCTTTGAATACAAAAAAGGCACGTTGCTACAAAGCGACATTCTCATCGCCGATTCCCTGCACACCCGCGCAGACATCCTCATCTCTTGCTCGGTCATCGTAACACTTGTATTCATCAGGCTCGGCTATCCCCTCTTTGACGCAGTAGCGACAATTCTCATTTCCTTCTTTATTGCCTTTAGCGCCTTTGAGATTGCGCAAAACAGTTCAGAGGTCCTCTGCGATAAGGTCGCGATAGTCGATACCAAAAAAGTGGTAGACCTGGTTCTCACCATCCCCGAAGTAATGACCTGCCATAAAATTCGCACCCGGGGAAGGCCGGACGATATACATATTGACCTACACGTGCAGGTCAGACCGGATATGCACGTAGGAGAAGCACACGAAGTAAGTTATAAAATAGAGGAAGCAATCAAACAGGGTATACCGGGGGTAACAGATGTGGTGGTCCATATTGAGCCAAAGGAAGGGCACTCATAAGCCCTTGAGAATACATAGAAGGCCGATACTTGCAGATATCCCCATGAGGCTCCCGAAATAAAAACAGCTTGCCGCACCGAACGACTTCCAGAGAAGCCCCGCAATGAAAGAAGCAGGAAACAATCCTATGCCTACCAATGTCGCATGTAACCCTATAGTCGTTGCCCGTAAATGCACAGGGGCAATATCGGCAATAAGCGCCTTTTCAACGCCCTCAGTGAAAGCCATATATACGCCGTACACCGCAAACAGCAGCCATAACATAGGCATATTCCTATTAAGGGCAAACCCAAGATACACCAAACCGTAGAAAAAATATCCCGAGACCAGAAGGGCTTTTCTGCCGATCTTATCCGAAATCCAGGCAGCAGGATACGCACATACTGCATATGCAATGTTATAGACGAGGTAGAAAAGGATGACTGTCGCAAAAGGGCTTCCTAAGTCCTTGGCGCGCAGGAGCAGGAATTGATTCGAGGAGTTGCCGAGCGTAAAGACAAAGGTAAAAATAAGGAAACGCTTGAGCCTCTTGTCCAGCGTTGACCAGCGCAAGGCTACTTTAGCGGTAGGGGAGGCATTCGAAACTTTTTCTTCCCGCACGAAAAATAAAAAAATTACCCCCAGGGCTGCAGGGATAAGAGAAAGCAAAAAAATGCCCCTAAAGTCTCCCTGGTATGTGCGGATCAGGAAATATGCCGCCATTACTCCGATAGTCGCGCCTATAGTATCCATAGTCCGGTGTAAGCCGAAGGCCGAGCCCTTTTTACGCACGTCTGCACTTTCCGCAATAAGGGCATCCCTGGGCGCGGTCCGGATACCCTTGCCGAACCGGTCTATCGTTCGCGCCACCAATACGTACCACCAGCCAGTGGAAATATACAAGAAACACTTGCCTATCGCAGAACTTGTATACCCTAAGATAGTAAAAGGCTTCCTTGCCTTTGTTTTATCGGAGAAATAACCGGAAAAGACCTTAAGCAGGCTCGAGAGACTTTCTGCTAATCCCTCGATAAATCCCAGGACTGCAGGCCCTACGCCTAATTTAGTAACCAGGTAAAGCGGCAGTATCGGATATACCATCTCACTGGAAATATCCGTCAAGAGGCTCGTGATGCCTAAGATAATAATATTGAACATAGCAATTTTTAGGTATGGGTTAGGTTGTTTGTTCGGTTATTGGGTAAGGTCATTGGCGCACCGCCTGCCACTTACCAACAACCAAGCCATTTACTTAACCCATCGACCGCTATCCATCTTTTGCTCTCAGCGCAAATACTCAGAAGGATCCGACGGGATATCATTATTCCTGATTTCAAAATGAAGATGGGGCAGCATATCGGTGTAATTGGCATTCCCGGTCTTGCCTACCTTGCCGATAACCTCGCCTTGCCTCACCAGCGCGCCTTCGGACACAGCGATTTCACTGAGGTGGCCATAAAGGGTAATCGTATTACCGGGATGGGTAATAACGACGTATTTACCGATGCCTCTTTTTTCCATGGCAGTCGTTACTCTTCCGCTACGGCTGGCCAGCACAGGCGTCCCCACTTCTGCATACAGGTCAATGCCGTTATGCAGGCGCTTGCCTGTCCTGTTTGCGCCGAAATAACCCTCCCCCATATCATCAGAACGTATGACCATATCCCAGGAATACGCAATCGGAGAAAGATAATACTCTTTATCGAGAAAGTAGAGCGCTACGGTTATATACCCGCAAAACAATAAAAGCAATATCAGTAATATTTTTTTCATATACCCCTCTTGCCAAAATATTTGAAAGTTCCTAACAACACCAGGCCCGCGCAAATCAAAATGAGAACATCCCCGTGCCGCGTATAAAAAGTGCCAGAGTTAACGCCGGGAGTAAACGCCTTTTGGTCAAAGCCGTCGATAAACGTAAGTTCGCCTCCCGCATCGCGCACCAAAGAAAATACCTCCCCGCAGGGATTGATGAAAGCGGTAATCCCGGTATTGGCTGCGCGCAAGACATACACATGGTTTTCCACTGCCCGGAATACCGACGCCTGCAAATGCTGGTAAGGCGCCTGGGTCTTCTGGAACCAGCCGTCATTGGTAATATTGACCAAAAATTGAGCTCCGCGCCGCACAAATTCCCTGGAAAGCTGCGGGAATAAATCCTCAAAACAAATCAACACACTAAACGCGATTGGCGCTGCTTTCTTCTCAAGAAGCAGCTCAAATACGGTATATTCCCTGCCGCTGTGAAAATCTCCTATGGGTACAATGGTATTTAAAAAGGGAAACACCCTTCTTAAGGGCACGTATTCCCCGAAAGGAACCAGGTGCAGCTTGTCATATTGATAGCGCACGGACCCATCCGGCTGCATCAATAACGCGCTGTTGTAATACGCGCCGTTTCTGGAAGTAACCGCGCCTAACAACAGGGGCAGCTTAAGCTCCTGCATATACTCTTTCAAATACTCAAGATAACCGGGTTCTTCTCCTAGTATAAAAGGCACTGCGGCCTCAGGCCAGATAAGCAAGTCGGGCTTTTCTTTGGCTGCCTCATCAGTAATACGGAAATATTTATTTAAGATGAACGTTTCTGACCGTGCGTCCCATTTTAATTCCTGAGGGATGTTACCCTGAATAAGCGCAACAACAATGCTTTGGCTCGGTGTGTGTGCCGGGCTTCTATGCGCCATTACCTTTTTAACACCATATACTCCTACCGCGGATAACAACAAAAATACAGCGAGAACTAATTTTAATTTTCCCCAGGCAGCTAACCGGTTTTCAAATAATAAATAGAGCGCGGCATTAACCAGCATCACGATAAACGATATCCCCCAGGCACCGGCTACATCCGCACACTGTATCAAAAGTATGTGTTTGTATTGAGAATAAGCAAGGAGCGCCCAAGGAAACCCGGAGAAAAGATGGCTACGGGCGTACTCAAGAATAACCCACAGCCCGGGAATGTAAAAGAGGCAAAAAATCCCTCCCCTGCGCAATGCAAAAGATACACACAGCCCAAACAAGGCAAAATAGAGCGCCAGGTAGGATACTAATATGAGCATTCCGGCTGCAGTAACATGCGCAACCCAATATATGGTACTAAGCCAGAATACGATACCGCTTGCGTACGATAAAAAAAAGGCCTTTGGTGTGGTGGTATTTTTAAGCGCAAGGAAAAAAGGAAG
Source organism: Candidatus Omnitrophota bacterium (assembly GCA_028717045.1). Lineage (GTDB taxonomy): Bacteria > Omnitrophota > Gorgyraeia > Gygaellales > Profunditerraquicolaceae > SURF-25. Next base: position 29,319 of record JAQUON010000001.1, read on the forward strand.
GAATGCGCACCAGGCAAGATACTCAAGGCCAAAGGAAGAAAAAGACAGGCTTAAGAGAACCGCGGAAACTATAAAACCTATAGCTTCACCCTTTACAC
>JAQUON010000002.1 GCA_028717045.1 Candidatus Omnitrophota bacterium
GGTCTCATTCGGGCCCTCAGCTTTTTGGTAAGCTTTGGGTCTTTCATATATTTAAGATTGATGGCCGCGTTAAAATAGGCGCTTGAAAAACCGGCTTCGATCAAAACAGCCGCAACCGCAACATCGCTGAGCAAATGGCTATTGCCCATCTTGATCAACTCGGGACAAAGCCTTATAGCCTCAATGCACAACTCCATGGTCTTTAAGGGCACATTAAGGCATTTTTTTAGATTTTTGCTTTTAAAGGCCTCTACGTCTAATCAACCAGATCCAACCACTGCCTCCTAAATTTCTCCGACTGGGTAAGAATAAAGGTGAGGCGGTCATGGTATCTGGCGTATTTTTGCTTACCCAGGGTAAACTCCACTACCATGCTGATAAGGCATGCCCCCAGGCATGCGCTCAGCGCTGCGCACGACCCTCCGCCAGGGGCAGGTAATCGGGCAGCCAGATCATCCGTATATTTCTTAAGTGCTTGATTTTTATACACTAACCTTACCCCTCGTTCTTCTCGGCTCGCGCATGTGAAAACACCAACTTAATTGTAGCACCTTCCCACGGCGCGGTCAAGCGCTTGTCGTATTAAAAACGTCCGGTCAGAAGGAAAAACACCCCTGCGCTTCAAACGCACCCTTCACTAACTCAGCAACTGCTTGATTTCCCCCTCTAATCACCGAAACGATGTCAAATCTTATTCTCCCCTGCGGCACGCGGTGCTCCTTCAGGAATATAAGGGCAGCGGAAGTGATGCGTCTTTGTTTCTCCTTTCCCACGGCTTCTTTAGGGTGGACGTGAGAATCGGACCTTCTCATCTTCACCTCAACAAAACAGATAGTCCCTGCATCTTCTGCAATAATATCGATTTCCCCAAGCCGGGTTTTAAAGTTTTTTGCCAAAATACGGTAGCCCAGCCGCCGTAAATATAATGCAGCTATCTCTTCCCCATGTTTGCCGGTAAGGTAATTTGTGTTAGACACTACAAAAGGTAGCCCTGTGTATAGATGAAGGGCCGAATTTCTTTATGGCCAGTTTATGGGATCTTGTGGGATATCCTTTATGGCGCAAGAAACCGTAACGTGGGTATACCGCATCATAAAGAAACATTATGCGATCCCTTGTCACTTTAGCGATAATGGAAGCGCAGGCTATGGATTTGGAACGGCCGTCTCCCCGGATGATGTTTGTGCAACTCAAATCGACGCGGGGCCGCATAGTGCCGTCTACAAGGACGTGTATATCCCCTTGCCGGCATCGAGGCAGCTTCTTCATAAGCGTACGAATCGCCTCTTCCATGGCAATACGGCTGGCTACCGCGATGTTTAAACGGTCGATTATCTTTTCATTCACTATACCGATACCAAAAAGAGACTTGTGAATAATTTCCTGGAAGGCGTTTTCTCTCTGGAGGAGAGTCAATTTCTTCGAATCATCGATGCGGTTTCGAAAACGGTATGTGGAAAGAAAAGCTGCTGCTGCGACTACGGGACCTGCCAACGGCCCCCGCCCTGCCTCATCCACGCCAATTATATACGTAAAGCCTTTTTTCTTGAATTTCCGCTCGAAATAAAGCACACCTTAACCTTGGCTGCCTGTTAAGGCTTCCTCTTTTGTCTTGATTTTCGTGGCACGCTTTCCGACCTTACCCCTGAGGTAATACAGCCTTGCACGCTTGACCTTGCCTCGCCGGATCACTTCTATCCGCTCGATGTTGGGTGAATACGCAGGGAATACGCGCTCGATGCCTTCGCCGTAAGAGATCTTTCTTACCGTAAAGCTCCTGTGCAGGCCAGAGCCTTTTTGCGCGATCACCACGCCTTCAAACGGATGCAGCCGTATTTTATCCCCTTCTGCAATTTTGGAAAGCACCTTCACTGTATCCCCTACCGAAAAGAGCGGCACTTCCTTTTTTGTATATTCCTGTTCAACCAGTTTCATTTTATCCATTGAGAGTTCCTCCTTTATTTCTTTAATAAATCAGGCCTCTTACGTTTCGTTCTCTTTAGGGCCTGTTCTTTTCTCCATGCCTCAATATGCGCGTGGTTACCCGATAAGAGAAGGTCAGGAACCTCAAGCCCCCGGAAAACGGCTGGCCTGGTATACTGCGGATATTCTAATAGATTACCTTCAAAAGACTCGAATTTCAAGGAATTTTTATCGCCGAGGACTCCCGGTAATAACCGCACCAGGCAATCGACAAATACCATCGCCGGTAGCTCTCCTCCCGTCAAGACATAATCTCCAATGGAGATCTCATCGTCTACAAGATTGGCCCTGACCCTTTCATCGACTCCTTCGTAATGGCCGCAAATCAATATGAGGTGCTTGTATTTGGTAAATCTTTTGATATTGTGCTGATTGAGCCTCTTTCCTTGAGGAGTCAGCAATATCACCCTGCGCTGGGCATTTCCTACATTGCCCTGCCGCCTTAACGCACCTACCGCTTCAAATATCGGCTGAGGCATCATTACCATCCCCGAGCCTCCCCCAAAAGGACGATCATCGACTTTCTTGTGCTTGTCGTGCGTATAATCCCTGAGGTTATGTACGAGTATCCTCACCGCTCCCTTTTTGCGCGCCCTTTTAACAATTGACTCTTCAACGATGGGCGCACACATTCCGGGGAATATGGTGAGGATATCTATCCGCATGATCTAACAATATCTATCGGTAGTACCTAAAAACGGCATTACGCTTTTTCGTGATAATTACCTAAAAATGTTTTTTTGAAAGCCAGGAAAGTGCCTTCCGCAACTGCCTGCCTTATCGCGCGCATTAACTCAAGGTAAAAATATACGTTATGTAATGATACAAGGCGCCCCCCAAGCATTTCTTTGGCATTACACAGATGTCTTAAGTATGCGCGGCTAAAATTCTTGCAGGTATAGCAGGCGCACATATCATCCAGCGGACCGTAATCCTTCGCGTAGGGGGCGTTCCTGACAGTTATCTCTCCTGTGTGCGTAAACGCGGTGCCGTTCCTGCCGTAACGCGTAGGGGCAACACAATCGAACATATCGACGCCTAACGTCACTGCCTCTATGATATCGTCGGGCAAACCCACGCCCATCGCATACCTGGGCTTACCCTGCGGCAACGCCCCAGCACAAATACCAGCCATATTATACATTAAATTCTTCGGTTCTCCAACAGAAAGCCCTCCGATGCAGTATCCGTCGAAGCCTGTCTCAATTAATTCTTCGCAACAGCGTATGCGCAAATCTTCATACGTTGCTCCTTGTACTATTCCAAAGAGATATTGAGGGCGGGTGCCCTGTTGCGGTATTGCACTATGGGTGATTCTTGATTTCTTTGCCCAGGATACGGTCCGCTCCATCGCGACCTCTGCCTGGTCGCGACCGCAAGGATAATGCACACATTCGTCAAGTGGCATGATGATATCAGAGCCGAGCACCTGCTGGATACGCACTATATCCTGGGGGGTAAAAAAATGCCTCATTCCGTCTATATGAGATTGAAAATGCACCCCTTCATCGCTTATCTTCCTCAGTAACGCCAAGCTAAAAACCTGATACCCTCCGCTATCGGTTAAAATAGGCTTATCCCAGGACATAAATGTATGCAGGCCTCCCGCCTTTTCAATAATCTCTAAACCTGGCCTCAAGAAAAGGTGGTAGGTATTGGATAACACTATCTGGGCGCCTGCTTCCTTTAACTCTTGAGGAGAAAGGGTCTTCACTGTCCCCTGCGTGCCCACCGGCATAAAACAGGGCGTGTCAATAGCCCCCCTAGCCGTCAACAGCCGTCCGCACCTGGCATTACTCGATGCGTCTTTATGGATCAATGTAAAAAAATTATTCTCTCCCATAACGTTGCGCCGTATACACAATACGCCTTTGCCTGTTCGCGCTCGCTATATCCATTCTCTAAGGATAGCCGGGGTTATAAGGCGGGTATGCTATTTTTTAAAAAACTCCCAAAAGATAATGGTCAGAGTCACCATGCTGAAGCCAAAAAGAAAATCCTCAATAGGGATGGTGCCGAAACGGATATCCGAGAAGTATCTTACGTCGTAGAGCACGATACCTGCTCCCGTCAAATAGCCGTTCACCAAAAGCTTAAAACAAAAAATTACCGCAAGGTACACATAGAAGATTCCCCGCCTCAAAACCTTTACGCCGGTTACGGCATCCACCCATCCGGTTGCGATTACCGAAAAAAGGGCACACAGCGTGTATTCTTTCATCTAGGGCCTTTTATGTATTTTAGGGCTTCCCATGTGAATATGCAGCAGAACGGGATCACCACAAAGAATAAAACCTCTTCAAGCGGTAAATTGAATATTGTGACGGCCCCCACCCCCGAAGGGTCAAAATACCAGTGGTGGCGGTTCACCGCGATCACATCCCAGACCCCAAAGATCGCTACGATGCCAAAGATGCTGGCAGCCAGGGCCCTGCTGTTTCTGTAAAATTTTAGTTTCGGCCAAAAACTTAATACAAACGGCAGGCTCCCCGCAAGAATCAAGACGAGCATGTATCTAGACATATTCATTATTGTATGTCAAAGTTTTTTCTTTTCAAATAAAAGTTTGGCTTGCGCTGAATTTGGCGAAAGGATACAATGAAGGTATGTCTGGCCTTTCGTATGCCGAAAAAATACAAAAAGGGTTTGCGTTCTCCGAACGCATCACCAAACAATACGCAACCACTTACTACTTCGCTTCCCTGTTTCTGCCGCAACAGATGCGCTTTCCTGCGTATGCGCTATATACCATTTGTAGGATAAGCGACGAAAGCGTGGATAGCAACTCACCCCAAGCAATGCAGGGGGCGTTTACAAGAATCGGTGACGCGATCGCCAGCGCTTACGCAACGCAGGAATGCGAAGATGAAATCCTCTGCGCGTTCAAAGATTCCATTGAACGTTATCAAATCCCTCAGTCATATTTCGACGAGTTACTTGAGGGTATTTCAATGGATCTGGCTATAAAACGGTATGAATCGTTTGATCAATTATACCGCTACTGTTACCGGGTAGCAGGGGTAGTCGGATTGATAATGCTTAAGATTTTTGGGTGCCAAGACCCGCGCGCGCAAGAATCAGCGGTAAAATTAGGGATAGCGATGCAACTCACCAATATCGTACGCGATATAAAAGAAGACTACGCGCGGGGCAGAATTTACCTCCCCCTGGATGAACTTAACCGCTACCGAGTGTCCGAAGCCGACATCGCAGACGCTCGCCTTACCCAAGATTTGAAGGCATTACTGCAGTTTCAGATCAAAAGGGCAAGGCAATTCTACAAAGATTCCTTACGCGCTATTCCTCTAGTTGAGGGCATCCGGGTACGCCTGGTTATTCTTTTGATGGCGGTTTTATACGCACGGATACTCAATGTGATAGAACGCGCCCATTACAATGTTTTTTCACGCCGCGCACGGGTAGGCACTGCTGAAAAGCTACTCCTTGTTGCCTGTGCCTTCGGCAGGTTGATTATGTATCAGATCGGCTACAATCCGAGAGCCGGCAATCACCACCGGTAACCCGCCGCCCGGCTGGGTACTCGCCCCGACATAATAAAGGCCATTCGTCGCAGTCTCGTAATTCATCGGCCTAAAAAAAGCACTCTGCATAAGAGTATGTGCCAAGCCAAACGTAGCGCCGTGCTTGATATTATAGTAGGAAATAAAATCTGAAGGGTAAAATGCGTGGCGCACTTCAATCAAATCCTGGATTTTTACCCCTGCTGTTGCGTTGATTCTTTCGAACACAATGTCCTGTATCCTTTTTTCGAAGAGTGAGAAATTACCACTACCACCGTCAAGATTCGGCACCGGTACAAGGATGTAAAGTATTTCTTTACCCGCAGGCGCAAGCGACGGATCCGTAACTGTGGGGACGTGCACGTAGAAAGAAGGATCCTCAGGCATGGTCTTGTCCTTAAAAATCTGAGAGAGGTTCTTCCTCAGGTCCTGCGCGAAAAACAGGTTGTGATGTGCCAAGCCCGTTAACTTCTTCTTCAGCCCCAGATACATAAGATAGACGGAGCAGGAATATTTAAAATGAGGGATCTTGCGCCCTAAAAGGTCTGTTTGGGTATAGGCATAATCGGCATTCACCACCACCGCATCGCTCTCAAATGAGCCCTGGTCGCAAGAAAGCAAAAAAGTACCACGGCACTTCCTGATGCGGTTGATTGCGCAGTTGTAGCGCAGGCGTGCGCCAGCGTCGGTTGCCAGTTTTTCTATGGCACGGGGGATCTGGTACATGCCGCCGAGAGGATGGTATATCTTTTGCACATGGTCGGCATACGTGATAATACTGTAAAATGCCGGCGTCTCAAAAGGGGATACGCCGACAAACATAGCCTCAAAGGTAAAGGCATAACAAAGCTTATCGCTCTTAAAAAATCTTTTCGTAAAATCCCAATAAGATTGGAAAGTTTTTAGCCTGGTAATGAGCGGCCAGTATCGAGGATTCCCTAACGCCAGGGGAGAGAAACAATGGTAGAGAAGCGGCTTGACCTGGGTATATATTTTTGAGATCTCTTTGATGAGCCTTTCAAACGCCTCGGATGAGCCCTTTTCAAGGCGTTCCATCTCCTGCGCGGTGCGCTGCGAGTCTTTATACACGGTAAAAGAGGTACCGTCGGGATAGAAAATCTTATAACCCGGGTCAAGCGCAAGAAGCGTGAGATAATCCTTGATGTCTTTTTGACAATAACGAAACAATTCTTCAAATAAATCGGGCATCAATACAAAAGAAGGGCCCATATCGAACTTGAACGCGCAGTCTTCTAACATGTTATTACGGCCGCCGCTGTGCGCAAGTTTCTCGTATACCGTTACCTCATATCCCTTATGGGCCAGCCTCGCCGCAGTTGCCAAGCCACCCACCCCTGCCCCGACTATCGCTACCGTCTTTGGCATAGTGCCTCCTTATGCGCTACAAAATCAACATCGCGTCTCCATAACTATAGAAGCGGTATTTATGCGCAATAGCCTCCTCATAGGCTTTGCGCACCAACGGAAATCCCCCGAATGCGCACACAAGCATAAAAAGTGTAGTACAAGGCAGGTGGAAATTTGTCAAAAGCGCATTAATATAACGAAAGGCATATCCGGGGTAAATAAACAAGCTCGTATGCCCCTGCCTTTCTCCGGAGGCAGCGTATGCCTCCAGGGCCCGGCAACTCGTTGTCCCGACTGCGATTATCCGCGAGCCCTTTTTGCGCGCATGCGCAATGAGCCGGATCGCCTCTTCGCCTATGCAGTAATACTCTTTCTCCATCTTATGCGTTACCACATCGGCGGCCTTTACCGGCTTAAAGGTAGCTGAGCTTACGTGAAGGGTGAGGAACGTTTTTTGTATGCCGCACACGGTTATTTCTTCAAGCAAATCATCGGTGAAGTGCAGGCCTGCGGTCGGGGCGGCAACTGCGCCTTCAACCTTGGCATACACTGTTTGATAGTAGGCCCTGTCCTGCTCTTCAGGCATCCTTTTGATATAAGGAGGCAGAGGCATGGCGCCGGCACGGTATATCTGGTCAGTACTGTCCGCAATAAACCTCACTTGGTTCCTGGAGATTATTTCACAGGAAAGCCTGCCTTCGTTAAACCGTATTGTCTCTCCGACTTTAAGCCTCGACGGCTTCATCATTGCTTCAAATACCCTGCCTTGCTGTTCCCGCAAGAGCAATAATTCTACTTTGCCTCCGGTCTCCCTTTTGCCTATAAGACGGCAGGAAAGCACTTTGGTATCATTGAGCACAAGTGCGTCCCCGGGAGAGAAAAACCGCGCAACATCCTTAAATACGCTGTGCGTGATGGTGCCTTTATTACGGTCCAGCACCAATAGCCGGCATGCCTTGCGGTCTTTTAAAGGGTACTGCGCAATTAATTCCTTGGGCAAATAATACTGGAAATCAGTCAATTGCATAGGAGGATTATTGGTTTTCTTCGGCTAAGGTACGCGTTGAGCCTGGATAGTAAAACTGTAAAATTTCTTGGTAGGTATATCCTTCTTTGGCCATAAAATAAGCCCCCCACTGGCACAGTCCAACGCCATGCCCCCACCCAAACCCTTCGAATACAGCATCGTCCCCGGAAATACCTATTTTAAAATTGGTGCTGCGCAACAATTTCGGGCCGATCACGCTTCTGAGGTCTTTGGCCGCTACATCAGCGCTGTGTAGCTGGTCGCTAATGCGCACGTTTGTAACGCGTCCGGACATATCCCTGCCCAAAACCGTGATTGAAGTAATCTGCGTAAATACGTAACCTGACTTCTTCAGGGCCTCTTGTAGTCCCTTGAGACTTACCACGTAGTGCCACTTAAAATGAGGGGAATCTTTGCAAAAATTGCACACAACTCCTTTAAGAACAGGAAGGTCGGTATCCCACAACAAAGAGGCGTCTTCAGTATGCCCGGCACAGGTAGCATGAAAATAGGCCGGAAAAACCTTCCCCTCATACACCAATATTTCCCCTTTAGTAACCTCTACCGCAAAACTGGTACGATAGCGTTCAGCAGCCCTGCCGCCATACATCTGTGAATAGAAGTCACATGTCACGTCAAAATCTTTTGCGGCATTCTCCTGTGCCTGGTAAAACGCGAATGTCCTGCTCGCTACTGCCTGGGCCTTCAGGGCCTCTTGAGGCCAATAGTGCGATACCTCATGGTAAAGGACCCCTTTCACATAATCCTCAAGCCCTATATAATTCACCACCGAAAAGGTATTGTCTTTTTCTTTAATAATCAATGCGTCGCCCCTGAAACGCCTGCCGTTGAGTATCACGTTATTGTCGCTTGCGCTCAAAAGGAGCCTATCGGTATCGCAGCCCTTTGGCCCAAGCCATATCCTCCCCTTTGCCTGGGTCACAGTGGCTTTTATATCCCTGCCCCGGTATAGCACCTGGCGACTTTTGGCATCTTGTATCTGATAGGCACCGCTTACCTTAAGGCCCAAAGAAGGCAGCCCTTGCATAATAAGGACGCGGATATATTTGGGGGAACCTGCACGTGCAGACGGAATAGCGGCATATCCCCGTAACGCACACAAAAATACACACACCGTAAAAAGGCGCCTGCAGAAAGTGTTCATAGTAACGCCAAAGGGTTTTACCGACGGGGCCATATGCGCAGAATCAGGGAAATCAAAATACTCAACAATAGAGAAGTAGCGAGGGGAAGATAGAAGCTAAAGTTCTTTTTCTGGATATAGATATCACCGGGTAGTTTTCCCAAAAAGGGCACTCGACCTATAAGGCCTATCAGGAACCCGGCAATCAAAAGAATAACCCCGAATACAATAAGAATCTTTGCAATCTCCTGCATGGGCGAGGCTCAAAAAAGTTCTTCCTGTTTTTCGTTATTATATGCGATACCCAAATGCTCAAACGCTATCTTCGTTGCCAGCCTTCCCCGCGAAGTCCTTTTGAGGTAGCCGGCTTTCAACAGGTATGGCTCAATCGTTTCAGCGATAGTATCGACCTCTTCGTTGAGGGTCGCGGCAAGCGATTCAATACCCACGGGGCCTCCGCGGTAGAACTCTATGATCGTCTTGAGTACCTTTCTGTCGATTTCATCAAGCCCCGCCTTATCGATGCCCAGATCATCGAGTGCCTTTGAAGCAACCGCAAGAGTGATACTATCTATGCGGGCTACCTGCGCATAATCCCTGACCCTTCTTAAAAGCCGGTTGGCAATACGCGGGGTGCCGCGCGCCCGGCGCGCAATCTCTTGGGCAGCCTCCGGCTCAACTCCGATATTCATTATTTTTGCCGAACGTTCAACGATTTCCTGCAACTCTTCTATTTTATAGAAATCAAGGTGATAGAATATGCCGAACCTGCTCCTGAGCGGTGAAGTAAGCAACCCAACACGGGTGGTCGCGCCTACCAAGGTAAAAGGCTTGAGCCTGAATTTTATTGTTTTCGCATAAGGGCCCTTATCAATCACAAAATCTATCTCGAAATTCTCCATGGCAGGATAAAGGAATTCTTCGACGGTCCTTGAAAGCCTGTGTATCTCGTCAATAAAAAGGATATCTCCCCGCTCCAGATTTGTCAGTATCCCTATCAGGTCGCCTGCCTTCTCGATTGCCGGGCCTGAGGTAGCAGTTATTTTGGAATGCATCTCATGGGCGATGATGTGCGCAAGAGAAGTTTTCCCAAGGCCTGGGGGGCCCGATAATAAGACATGCTCAAGATGCTCTTTCCTCTGCTTTGCCGCCGTGATGCATACGTTGAGGCCCTCAAGGATATCTTTCTGGCCGACAAATTCGGTCAGCCGCTTCGGCCTCAAAGAAATATTAAGGACTATATCCTCTTCGTTTTCCTTCTGGGCTTGCAGCAGGGCTTGCGGAAACGCAGGAGGAGAAGGCGCGCCGGCAGGCTCATCGATATAGGTATATTCCGACGTCGCGTTACTTCTGGCCTTGCGGGCCTTCTGTCTGGCTTGTCTTGTCATACGGTATAATATTTGCTTCGTTTCTGGCGACTTCAATTTCGCCGAACACATCACGCTGTACCGCAATGATTTCCTTTAACCTGATAAGTTCAAGGATTGCCAGAAACGTGACTATGATCTCTAATTTATTCTTGGCGTTCTGAAAAAGCTCTGAAATGCGCACAACCGTCTTGTCCAGTAAGAGGTGCAGGATCTCATGGATTTTTCCTTCAATGGTAAACTCGTCCTTTATCACCTCATAGAGCAGTTCTTTCGGGACCTCCTCCAGCACCTTTGAGAACGCGGTAAGTAAGTCAAAAATGCTCGCTTCAAAATAGGCGGGCTTTTCGGTTTCAACCGGCAGCTCTTGGGCTTTAGGCCGTTTGAAAATTTCCTTTTCTTTAGATTCCCTCTCTTGTAAGTCTTGCGCGATCTCTTTGAACTTCTGGTATTCTAGAAGCTGCCTGATAAGCTCTGCGCGGGGATCCTCTTGTTGTTCTTCAACCGTCTCGTTTTCCTGGGCGGGTAAAAGCATCTTCGATTTTATCTGCATAAGCGTTGCTGCCATAACCAGGAATTCGCCGGCAATATTCAAATCGAGAAAACGCATCAGCTCAAGGTATTTCAAATACTGCTCGGTCACCCGGGCAATGGGAATGTCGTAAATAGTAAGGTGCTCCTTCTTTACCAGATACAATAACAAATCCAGCGGACCCTCAAATAATTCAAGCCGTATCTTATAGCTCATAGTGTACCTGTAGAAGCTTGCGCACCGAAACAATCGTCTCCTGCGCGACGGCAGAAGCTTTTTCTTTCCCCTGATGAAGCACGTCGCGGATATAGCCTTTATCCTGAAGTAGTGCTTTTCGTTTTTTTTGGACCGGGGCAAGATGCGCAATCAGTATTTCTGCCAATTCTTTCTTACATTGCGTACAGCCGATCTGGGCCTTGCGGCAAAGCTGGTCTATCTGCGGCGCTCTCTGCGGGGCAAATACTGCATAATAACTATGGACGTTGCATTTGTCTGGATGACCGGGGTCATTCAACTTTATTCTTGCCGGATCGGTAAACATATCTTTGATTTTCTTTCTGATCTCGTCGGGCTCTTCAGAGATATTAATATAATTGCTATAGCTTTTGCTCATCTTTCTGCCGTCAAGTCCGCGCAGCCTACTTACTTTGTCGAGCAATGCCTGCGGCTCGGGGAATGTTTTTTTCTTATATATACTGTTGAACTTCCGCGCGATTTCCCTCGTCAGTTCAAGGTGCGGCAACTGGTCTTCGCCGACAGGAACGATATCTGACTTATACAGAAGGATATCCGCTGCCTGAAGCACGGGATACCCTAAAAAGGCGTAGGTTTTTAAATCGCGATTTTTGATTTCTCGCAACTGCTCTTTATATGTCGGGCAACGCTCAAGCCACCCCAGAGGGGTAAGCAGGGAAAGAAACATATAAAGCTCAAGGTGTGATGGGACTTGCGACTGGATAAATAGGGAGGCTTTTTGTGGCGAGATGCCGCAGGCAAGCCAGTCGGCAACATTATCAATAATAGTATCGCCCATCTGTGCGGGATTCTCATATTCCGACATAAGGGCATGCCAATCAGCTACCATAAAAAAACAATCGTATTCCTCCTGGAGCCCCACCCAGTTATCCAGGGTGCCGACGAGATGGCCCAGGTGCAGCTTGCCGGTCGGACGCATGCCGCTTAAGATCTTTTTTCTCATAACTTTCTGGCTATCTTCTCGATCTGGTAGGCCTCGATAATATCGCCTTCTGCAATCGTATCAAAACCGCCTATGCTCATGCCGCACTCAAATCCTTCTTCGACCTCTTTGACGTCGTCCTTAAACCGTTTCAAAGAACTCAAAGTCCCCTCAAATACAACGCTACCGTTACGTATAATATCTATCTTGGCAGTCCTGGCAATCTTTCCTTTGGTTACCATACACCCGGCAATCACGCCGTGCCTGGAAAGCTTAAATACCTTCTTGATCTCGGCCTTGCCAAGGAATACCTTTTTTAGTTTCGGCTCAAGCATTCCTTCCAGCGCAGCTTTAATGTCGTTGACAAGGTCATAGATAACGGTGTAAGTCCTGACATCCTGGCCTTCCTTTTCAATCAACCCCTTAGCCGGATCATCGGGAATGACGTTAAACCCTAAAATTAATGCGTTGGAAGCAACTGCAAGCATTACATCGGATGAATTAATGGCGCCGACGCCCTGGTGGATGATAAGTATTTTGACCTCCGAGGCATTGAGCTTATAAAGCGCTTCAATGATCGCTTCAAGCGACCCTTGGGCATCGGCTTTAATGATAAGGTTCAATTCCTTGATCTTGCCTTCTTTGATCTGAGAATAGAGATCTTCTAAGCCTATCCGCTTAAACGGTTGAAGCTGGTTTTGCCTCAACTGCTCCTGCCGTCTCGCGCTTAATTCCTTGGCGGTCTTCTCATCCTGCAAGACAAAGAACGGTTCCCCTGCCTCCGGCACACCGGTAATGCCGAGCACCTCAACAGGATAAGAAGGGTTTGCGAAAATGACTGTCTGATGATGGTCATTAAACATGGCCTTGATTTTGCCATAGTGATTGCCTGCGATTAGGTGTTCGTTTAAATGTAAAGTGCCGTTCTGGATAAGCAAGGTCACTACCGGGCCCCTGTTCTTAACCAGTTTGCCCTCTAATACGACTCCTTTTGCGGGCCTGTCCGGGTTGGCCTTCAATTCGAGCATCTGCGCTTCCAGAAGTATCATTTCCAGCAGGTCATCTATACCCTGGCCTGTCTTGGCGGAAACAGGGACCGTGATAACCTTGCCTCCCCAATCTTCGCTGAGCAGATTGGCCTGCGCCAATTGCTTTTTTACTCTATCGACGTCTGCCTGCGGCTTATCAATCTTGTTGACGGCAACAATGATAGAAACACCCGCTGCCCTGGCATGGTCTATGGCTTCTATCGTTTGCGGCATGATCCCGTCATCAGCTGCCACTACCAGTACTACTATATCAGTCGCTTTTGCTCCGCGGGCACGCATTGCGGTAAAAGCCTCATGTCCCGGAGTATCCAGGAAGGTAATTTCTCCGTGCGGCAATACGACCCTGTAGGCGCCAATATGCTGGGTAATGCCTCCGTGCTCGCTATCGACCACCTTGCTTTTTCTTATTGCATCCAGAAGAGAAGTCTTTCCGTGATCAACATGGCCCATAAGCGTTACTATCGGCCAGCGGCTTTTCAGGTTCTCTGCAGCATCGGGCTCTGTGTGAACGCTTAACGCCAACTCCTCCTGATTGGGGGCTTTCTTGATTGTACAGCCGTATTTCGCGCAAATCGTTGCAACAGTCCCTTCGTCCAGTACATTGTTAATTCCGGCCATCACCCGCATACCCATAAGCTGCTTGATCAAAACTGACGGCTTCTCCTGCAACTTCACTGCCAGGTCTTTAACGGTAATGGGCAATTTGAGTTCCAGCGCCTTTGCTTCAGAAACAGCCTGCGGTACTTCGATGGGGGTTATGGGAGCGGCAGCCTCCTGCGCCTTTTGAGGAGGTTCTTCTATTATTACCTTTACCTTCTTCTTTACCTGCGGTATTTCGGCTTTTACTTTAACCGACAATACCGGTTCTTGAAGAACTGCTACTGTAGGCTCTGCCTGCTCCAGCGGAGGAATAGGACTGACCGGCTCCTGTTTCTTGACTGTTTTACGCCTAGGCCGCAGCGGCTTTGTTACCCTTGGCCTTAATTGCACAGAAGCGGCCTTCTTGACCGTGGCCTTACGCGGGGCAGCCTTGGCAGTTTTAGCCTTGAGAGGCTTGGGTGTCTTTTTTTTCTTTTCCGGTATTCGTTTTTCTTTTTTGGCTTCTTTCATATATTATTGGCCTGTAATCTTCTTGGCCTCCTCGATCATCTTCTGGGCCCGCTTTTCCCCGATTCCTTTAATCTCCATTATATCGCCGCTATTTGCGTTAGCAATATCTTCGAGGCTTGCGAAACCTGCTTTTTTAAGGCTTGCAATGGTCTTCTCGCCGACGCCTGCGAGCTGCTCCAAAGAACCGACAGGCTGTTTTATCTTCTCTTTCTTGGCTTTGGATTCTTTTTTCTCTTTTGGCTCTTTCTTTTCTTTGGCTTCTTTTTTCTCTTTAATCTCTTTCTTCTCCTCAGGCTTCTCCATCGTGGCTGTTTCTTTAGTGCGCACATCCAGCTCCCATCCTACCAAACGCGAAGCCAGGCGCACGTTTTGACCGTGTTTACCGATAGCCAAAGAAAGCTGGTCATCCGGGACAATCACTTCTGCCCTTTTGCTGTTCTTATCCAGCTTGATTTCGGAAATTTCAGCAGGCAGAAGCGCTGCCTTGATATATTCCCTGATATCCTCATTGTAACGGACAATATCGATTTTTTCTCCCACAAGCTCATTGACGATATTCTTGACACGGCTGCCGCGCATACCTACGCAGGCACCCACAGAATCGACCTTCTCCTCCTTGGACCATACCGAAATCTTGGTGCGCTCCCCGGCTTGCCTGGCAATAGCCTTAACCTCGACGGTCCCATCATAGATTTCTGGCACTTCCAGTTCAAAAAGTTTCTTTACAAAATTATGGTGCTGCCGGGAAAGTATAATTTGCGGCCCTTTGCTCTCTTTTCTTACCTCCATCACATAGGCGCGAATACGCTGGCCCTGTTTGAATTGCTCCTGAGGCATCTGTTCGCTTTTAGGCAGAATGCCTTCCGCCTTGCCTAGTAAATCCACTATAATGCTGCCTTTTTCAAAACGGTACACGGTACCGCTGACTATTTCCCCGACCTTTCCCTGGAACTCATTAAAAATGACGTCCTTTTCTGCTTCGCGTATCTTCTGGATGATGACTTGCCTGGCAGTAGAAGCGGCAATGCGGCCAAAATCAACATGAGAGATTTCTTTTTGGTCGCGAAAGGCCTTAATCTCTCCTGTCTCAGGGTTGAGCTGAACCGCCAATTCTTCATTAGGCTTGCTATCGACTACGCGACGGACAGCGCTTAAAAGGGCGCTTTCTACCGCCTGGATCAGCACTTCTTTCTTAATTCCTTTTTCCCTCTCTATCTGTTCAATGATCGCCAACAATTCTTTGCTCATGATACCCTCTCAATTCAATTTGTTTAAATTATCTGATACCCTTTAGCTATGATGCCCAACGGAATTTCAACAGGACCGGCGGCAGTCTGGATAGCCAGCAACTGATCTTTGACCTGCGACAAAACACCCTGAAACTCAAAGTGCCCCTGCATTGCTTCCTTCAACATAACCCTAATCCTGCGGTTGCGACAACGCAAAAAATCTTCCCTGGCCACCAGGGGCCTATCCAGACCAGGCGAAGAGACCTCAAGGACATAACTAGAACTGATCAAATTCTCTGCGTCAAGGGCTTTGCCTATTTTGTCATTTAATGAGGCTAACTCTTCAACGCGTATCCCGCCCTCCGGCTTATCCACCAAAAGTTTTAAAAAAGATTTATGCCTGCCTCTTGAGAAATGTATATCGATTAAAACCGCCTCCGCTGTTTCAAGAATAGGCAACAGCAAGGTTCGAAGTTCTTCTTTGAATTCCTGCATCGGTATTACTCCATGGTCCTAAGCATGTCCGCAACTGCGTCGGGCACTCCCTTTCGCTCCACAACAAGCGTTTCTTTGGACCTGCGGTGTATGACCTCGATTTTATTATATAAAATATTCTTTCTGCCGACCACTACGCGCACGGGAATGCCCACCAGGTCGGCATCTTTGAATTTGACCCCTGCGCGCTCATCGCGCTCATCAAAAAGCGTATCAATATTACGCTGCGTCAATTCGGCGTAGATTTCGCCTGCAGCCTGTATAATCTTAGAGTCGGTTATATCCAACGCCACTACCGTCGCCTTAAAAGGGCTCACCTCTTTCGGCCAAATAATGCCTTCTGCGTCGTGGTTCTGTTCGATAATCGTCGGGATGAGGCGCGAAACACCTATACCGTAACAACCCATGCGCAGCGGTTTTAGCTGGCCGTCGGAGTCAGAAAACTGGGCACCCAACGCCGAACTGTATTTTGTGCCGAGCTTAAAAATATGCCCTATTTCGATAGCATTGATTTTCTTCAATAACGTATTGCAATTAGGGCATTTCTCCTTCCCTTCTTCCGTATACACCTTAGCGTGATCGCATTCCTCGCATACCAATACTGCATCTTCGCCGTTTGAGGCAGGGACCATAAACTCATGCGACACTTCCCCCCCCATGACACCCGGATCCGCCTTTGTGGTCAACACCCGAAGTCCGCATCGCGCAAAAATTCTTTTATATGCCTCAAACATCAACTGATAATTCCTGTCAAGGCCTTCTTCGTTCCTATCAAAACTATAGGCGTCTTTCATGATAAATTCACACGCACGGATAAGCCCGAAACGCGGCCTGATTTCGTCCCTGAATTTGGTTTGTACCTGATACAGCAGGCGCGGCAGTTGTTTATACGAAGAGACGCAGTTCTTTACCAGCTCGGTAACGACTTCTTCGTGGGTAGGGCCAAGGCACAAATCCCTGCCCCTGCGGTCGGTGAACCTGATCATTACCTCTCCCATCAGTTCATCGCGGCCTGATTTCTTCCAAAGGTCAAGCGGCTGAAGCGCAGGCAGTAGGAGTTCGTTTGCGCCGCAGGCATCCATCTCCTGGCGAATGACCTCCTCAACGCGGGCCAATACCCTGTACCCCAAAGGCAGATAGGAATAGATGCCCGCCAAAAGCATGCGTATCAGCCCGGCCCTGAGCATAAGTTGATGGCTAAGGGTTTCGGCCTCCTGGGGCATCTCTTTCAAGGTCGTGATGAATGATTTTGACCACAACATATTCTATGGCTAAAATTGGTGTTATTACTTAAAAATGTCCTCGGAAAGCGCGATATTTTCTTTCCTGAATTTCTGCGCAAATGCGGGTTTTGTGCCTGTATATTCCCAGTGCCCCTTCACCGCGCTTGTGTGAGGGTCGATATGTTCTATGGTATAAAGGAAAAGGTCCTCTACGATCACCTTGCCGTCGTGTAAGCCATTTACCTGCGAGACATGGGTTATTTTTCTTGAGCCGTCAACCAGCTGCTCCTGCTGTACAATAATGTTTAAGGCAGCTGCGATCTGGCGATGGATAGCCTCAAGGCTCACCTGTACGCCGGAAGTCAAAATCATCGTCTCCAGCCGGTAGATGACATCCTGCGGGGAATCCGCATGAATTACCGCCAGCGACCCGGTATGGCCGGAACAAATAGCCTGTAACATATCAAGGGCCTCAACGCCCCTGATCTCCCCGAGTATTATCCTGTCCGGCCGCATGCGTAGGGAGTTTTTAAAAAGTTCCCTGATGGTAATCTCCCCCTTGCCTTCGATATTAGCCTGTTTTGCCTCAAGCCGGACCACATGATCCTGATTGAGACGTAACTCAGCCGTATCTTCAATAGTAACGATGCGCGCGTCATTGGAAATATAAGAAGACAGGACATTCAATGTCGTCGTCTTTCCGGCTCCGGTTGCCCCTGCAAATACGATATTTACCTTTGCTTTGATACAGGCAATCAGAAAATCAGAAATGCGCCTATCGCAGGTACCGAGTTTATGGAGATCCTCGACCGCCTTGATATCTTTCAAAAATTTCCTGATGGTAATAATCGGCCCGTCAAGGGCAAGGGGGGGTATGACAATATTCACCCGTGAACCGTCTTTTAACGACACATCGGTATAGGGACTTGCTTCATCCACGTGGCGCCTCGTCGGAAGCAGTATTTTATCCACTAAATGCATAACCTGCTGCTCATCATCAAAGACAATGTTGCTCAATTCGGTCCTGCCGTTCCTTTCGATATAGATTTTCTTGGGTCCATTGATCATGATTTCGGTGATACTGACATCGTGCAATATCCCTTCGATAGGGCCGAACCCCATGAACTCATTGATGATCTCAAAGATTATGCGGCCTGCGTCTTCCTGCGAAACCGCAGGGCTCTCGCGGTTGATAATATCTTCTGCCATTCCTCGGATCAAGCCTTTGAGTTCGTTCTCTTCGATGCTTTCGTCGGCGAACAAACGCCGGTATTCCGAAATAAGCTTCTTTCTTATTTTCTCTTTCAGCAGTCTAATCATGCATCCGCCTCATCTCTTCCAATAATACCGTTATGCTTTCCCGCAATGACACCTTCCTAAGCGGCTTCCCGTTCTTAAACAACAGGCCCTCTTTCCTACCGAAGGCAATGCCGATATCTGCATCCATAGCCTCTCCCGGGCCATTCACCTCACAACCCATCACTGCGATTCTAAAAGCCCGCGTCATCTGGCTGCGTTCAAGGGCGCGCTCCAGCTTCTTTACGATAGTCACCAGATCGACTTGACATCGACCGCAGGTAGGACAACTGATAATGCGCGGCCCGAAACGACGTAAGCCTAATGCTTCCAGTATGTATCTGGCTGTCCTTACCTCCTGCACGGGATCGTCTGTCAGGGATACCCTTATTGTATCACCGATCCCCTCTAATAACAAGCTTGCGATTGCGATACTTGACTGTACTGCGCCTTTAAAAGGTGAACCCGTAGCTGTAAGCCCCAAATGAAAGGGGTAATCGCATATACCAGCCATGCGGCGATACGCTTCTATGGTAGTGCGCACATCGGAGGCCTTAAGCGAAATGACCGTATCATAAAATTTAAGCTTCTCAAAAACCCTTATATAACGGCAACAGGACTCCATCATTACCTTAACCTGCGTGCCCGACTTTCTGATAGAGCCCGAATTTAGCCCGATGCGGATAGGAATTTTTGCCTTCTTGGCTCTTTGTACCACTTCACGAATATGCGCTTCCGCGCTGATATTGCCGGGATTCAGGCGTATTTTATCAGCCCCGCACTCTATTGCACGCAATGCCAAACGCCAGTCAAAGTGAATATCTGCCACCAACGGGATAGTTGCCAGTTTTTTTATCTTGGTTATTGCCTCGGCGTCTTTATTATCTTTTACTGCTAGTCGGACAATCTCACAGCCTGCATCCTGAAGCTGCCGGATCTGCCTGGCTGTTTCAAGGACATGCGACGTTTTCGTCTTTGTCATGGATTGTATCGCTATAGGATATGCCCCGCCCACACAGACGGTGCCAACCTTGACTACCCTGGTTTTCCTTCGTTTTATGTCTTGCGTCATCTTTTCGATACAAGCTGCTATTTCTTGCCTATAAACCGCATAAGATCGATACCGGTAGCAATAATAGCCAATGCGATAATTATGCTCAACCCTATACGGGTAACCACCATATCTATCCGGGGGCTTAAGCGCCTGCCTCGTATTTTTTCAAGGGCCAATAATGCCAGGTGCCCTCCGTCGAGTACCGGCAGGGGCAACAGATTAAAAATGCTCAAATTAATGCTTAAGACGGCCAAGAGATGAAGGATCGCTACTATCCCTTCTTTGGCATATTTTGAGGTAATGTAAAGAAACCCCAGCGGCCCTGCCAATGAATCGCGCAGGGAAAGCTTGCCCGTCACCATAAACCAGAGCGCCTTGTAGGTCATGGCGGTCAGATACACGGTCTTGCGCGCTCCCAGGAAAACAGATTGAAAAAACCCATACCTGATTTCCTTTATCTCTTCAGCAGGCTTAATACCAATCAGGCCGATAGGACGCTTCTGGCCAAAGATATCCTCGACTTCTTGCGTTTTAGTCCTAAGGGTCACGCGGTGACTTACGCCCCCGCGCATTACCTCCATATGCACTACGGACCCTGCCTTTTTGTTTTGGGTAATAGCCTGGATGTCGTCCCAGTAGCTCACTTTTTTCCCGTCAAGGGAAATAATGGTATCGCCGGCCTGGATATCCGCCTCTTGCGCCGGAAACCCCTCGACTAACCCACCGACTTTAGCGGTTATCATCGGAGTGGAAAACGCCAGATATATGGCACAAAAACAAAGAAATCCCAGAAGGTAATTCAGCAGGGGCCCGAAGAATATGACCTGTGCCCGGGCACCGCATGGCTTTGAGAGGAACTCATACGGCTTGCCTTTAAATTCTTCTGGGTTATCCCCGGCAAGCTTCACGTATCCTCCCAGGGGTATGGCGCTGAGTGAATATTCGGTTTCGTGCTTCTTCCTTTTTACGATTTTTGGGCCGAACCCGATAGAAAACTCATCAACCCTCACCTTCCATAGTTTGGCAATTATAAAGTGCCCGAATTCATGGACGATAATCACTATGCCTACGATAACCAGAAATACAAAAAAAGAAAACATCTCCTCCTACCTCATCCTCTCTATCAGAAACCGTGCCCGGCGCTTAGCCCAGGCGTCTGACTCTATGATATCGCTAAGCGACGGAGATCTGATAATCCGGTGACTATCCATTACGTTATCTATTATTTTATAAATAGAGGTAAACGCGACTTCTCCTCTCAGGAATGCCTCCACGCTTGCCTCATTCGCCGCATTCATCACGCACGGCAATGTCCCTTCTTCTTCAGCTGCCCGGTATGCCAGGCGTATACAGGGGAAACGTTGCGTATCGGGCTTTTTGAAATTAAGGGCCCTGATCGAATAAAAATCAACGCAGCCAAAACGATTGGTAAGGCGTTCAGGATACGAAAACGCATACTGGATAGGGATACGCATATCCGCAACCGACAGCTGCGCAATGGTTATACCGTCTACAAATTCCACCATTGAATGGATAATCGCTTCCGGATGAACCAGGATTTTCACCTGCTCTGGCCCGACCCCAAATAAATACATAGCCTCCATGACCTCAAGGCCCTTATTCATCATTGTCGCAGAATCAACGGTGATCTTCTTGCCCATTTTCCAACGGGGGTGCCGCAATGTCTGTGCCACAGTAATCCGGGCAAGCTGGTTTTTGCTGAATTTTAAAAATGGCCCTCCGGAAGCGGTCAGGTAAATCTGCCTTAGTTTCGTTTTGTCATTACCGCCCAGGCACTGCCATATCGCAGACTGCTCGCTGTCAACGGGGATAATCGCCGCCTTGTGTGCGTTGGCCTTGCGCATAATCAAAGATCCGGCCATCACCAAAGCTTCTTTGTT
Source organism: Candidatus Omnitrophota bacterium (assembly GCA_028717045.1). Classification (GTDB taxonomy): domain Bacteria; phylum Omnitrophota; class Gorgyraeia; order Gygaellales; family Profunditerraquicolaceae; genus SURF-25. The sequence continues at coordinate 21,477 of JAQUON010000002.1, forward strand.
AGCGAGGGCAATTTCTTTGGCTGCTTCCAAAGCGCGCAAGAAAGGGCCGAGTGCTGCAGTACCGCTTACCGCCAAGAGGACTTCATCAATAGCGCGATCCGCTACCATAGCCTCAAGCCCTTCGGGACCTAAGAAAAATTTTGTGCGCTTATTAAACATCCGCGCGCATCGTGCCCCGCGGGAAATATCGGTTACGCAAACCATCGGCGGGCAAAACCGCCGGGCCTGTGCACGTAACAGCTCGATATTTGAATTAGCGCTCAAAGCGACAACACGAAACCGGTCCCTGTTGCCTTCAATCACCTCAAGCGCATTCCTGCCGATGGAGCCCGTTGATCCGATAATAGCAATGTTTTTCATATGGCTACTGAGAAAGCATAATTGCAAGATAAGAATAAAACACCGGCCCGGTAAAAAGAAGGCTATCAATTAAATCGAGGACTCCGCCTATTCCCGGTATTATATGAGAAGCGTCTTTAATCTGGCAGTCTCGTTTCATCAGCGATTCGGACAAATCCCCCAATTGAGCCAAAATCGCACCGGCTATCCCTATTGCAATCAAGTGTCCGTACTCAAACGGGAGGAAAGGCTTGCACACCAAAGCGCCCAGTACGCTAAAAAGGAGCCCGCCGAAAGCGCCTTCGAGCGACTTCTTAGGGCTTATCCTGGGAATAAGGGGAGTTTTCCCAAACCTCACCCCTACCAGATATGCGCCGATATCTCCTAATTTCGTTATGATCAATACGCTTGCCAGAAACCCCAATCCGCCGTCCATAAAGCGTATCCTGATCAAAAAACTAAGGAACCACGACACATAGAGTATCCCGAAAATAGTAGTAGAGATGCCGATGATAACGCCGGAGCTTTCCCTGCGCTTGAATTGCATAATAATCAAAAAGAGCAGGACGAGAATGAAGAAAAAGAGTTCCCAGCCTTTTGTTAACTCGAACCTGCACATTATGGATACCGGAATGCTTAGGCCCATCGCAATGCCGAAATATTTATAAATGCCGATCCCTTTATATTCAAGCATACTGAAGAATTCATACAGGCCTAGCACGATCAAAACGGTTATGACGAGTGCGCTCGCCCACGCGCTCAATAATGCCGAGGCGGCCAGTACCGTAAGGATAATCGTGCTAATCGCTCTTTTCGTCAACATCAATACCTCCGAATCGCCTCTTGCGCCTCTGAAACTCCTTAAGCGCCAAAGAAAGGTCCCTGCTGCCAAAATCAGGCCAATATTTTTTGGGGAAATAAAGCTCTGCGTACGAAAGCTGCCAAAGGAGAAAATTGCTGATACGCAGCTCCCCGCTTGTACGAATCAAGAGGTCTACGTCCGGCAAATCGGCAGCATAAAGATGTGTGCGGAATTTTTTTTCATCGATATCTTCCGGGGAAAGGGATCCTGTTTGTACCAACCGTGCACAGTCCCTGGCCGCATCCGTAATCTCCTGGCGCGCTCCATAATTGAATGCCAGCACCAGCACCATCCCCGCATTGGACTTGGTTTTTTCCTGCGCATTCTCTATCTTTTCCCTCAGAAAACCCGGGAGCTGCTCGAGCCGCCCGATGACCCTAAAGCGGATGTCGTTTTTTTTAAGTTCGCCTAAATTGCGGTCGAGGTATGCGCCGAGAGAATTCATCAGCATGGAAATTTCCCTTTTTGGCCTTGACCAATTCTCCGTAGAAAACGCAAAAAGGGTTAATACCTTAATACCCGCTTGGGCTGCCGCCTCTACCAGCTCTTTCACCCGCTTCATCCCCTGGCGATGCCCGACTGTCCTGGGTAGGCCCCGTTGGCGGGCCCAGCGGCCGTTGCCGTCCATGATAACTGCAACGTGTGCCGGTAGGCCTTTTTTTGCAATTTTCATTATCGCTCTCTGCTAAATAATAAAATTCAAATGGCAAACGCAATACGCACACACATTAAGCGGTTTGGCATTTGAATTCTACGTATGGACCCTGTAATCTATCGCGGGGAAAATAGCATCCTTATATTCGATCTGGGCGAGCCATTCTTCATCGATGGAATTCGCTTTGATATCCTCATAAAGGCGCAAAAATCTCAAGAGATGGTCTTTGGTGCGCTGCACCGCATAACCTGTATGGGTGCCGGTGCCCATGATAAATGCCCAATCAGAACTCTCGGCAAGCAGCAATTCACGCAATGCCTGGTTTAATGCCCTTTTGAAAAGCCCTGCTGCGTGGGGATAGGCCTTTGCCAATTCTGTCATCTTTGCGCATGCCGCATGCAGGTGGCGATACGTCCAGTCATTCGAGCCCTGAAGCCACATCTCACTGTAACCTTTCCATCCCCAGCTAGAAAGAGACGGTGTAATTACCTGGTTACGCGGGTTCTCTGACAGGTATTCGGAAGGGGTAATCAAACGGATTTCGTCCTGGTCAAACGCAATCTTCCTGATTAAAAATTCAAGCCACATCGGCCCTTCATACCACCAATGGCCGTATAGCTCGGTGTCGTAAGGCGAGACAATCAATGGCTTCTTCTGCATAATGCCATAGAGATAACCGATCTGCTGCTGCCGGTTAAACATAAAGTTACCCGCATGCTCCGCAGCCCTCTGGCGCGCCCAATCAGGCACATACGGCTCTTTTTGGTTTGAGGTACCTGTAATGCGGTAGTATTTTATTCCCGTATTAATCCTTATTCCGTCAGGATGGATATACGGTTTGATATATTCGTATTCAAGGTCAAAACCGATATCGCGGTAGAACTCGCGGTAATTATAATCTCCGGGGTAGCCCTCGATCGAAGACCATACCTGCTTAGAGGATTCAAGGTCCCTGGCAAAACAGGCAACGCCAGTACCTTTGCAGTATACCGGAGCAAATACCCCGTATTTCGGACGAGGCGTTCCGTGCAACACTCCGTGGGAATCCGTAAAGAAATAACGAATGCCGCATTCTTTAAGAATCTCATCCTGCCCCGGATGATAACCGCATTCCGGCAACCATATTCCCCTTGGCTTTCTTCCGAATACCCCCTCATAGTGGCTGACCGCAACCCTTACTTGCGCCCTGACCGATTCGCGGCACACATCCATAAGCGGGAAATAGCCGTGAGTAGCACCGCAGGTAACAATCTCCAGTCTCCCGGCATCCTGAAATTCCTTAAACGCCAATGCCAGATTCCTGTGGTATCTCTCAAATGTCTCCCTGGCCTTATAAAACTGGTTCAAATACATGATGGCCAATGACTGAAAATGCGGCTGCCAGGCAGTCCGTTCTATTTCCTTATGGGCAAGCTCAATAAGTTTGTTGATATGTTTTAAGTACCGCTCCTGCAAAAGGGGGTCCGAAAGCATAGATACCAAGGTCGGCGTCAATGACATCGTGAGACGGAAATCAACGCGTTCACCGATTAAGCGTTCGAACATTCCGATGAGAGGAATGTATGTTTCGGTAATTGCTTCATACAGCCAGTCTTCTTCCAGAAAATCTTCGTGTTCCGGATGCCGGACATACGGAAGATGGCTATGGAGTACAATACAAAGATATCCCTTATGCATATTTTTTCGCCGTAAAAATAATGCCCCTGCTATACCCTAGCCTATTTTTGTTTCTCTGGTAACAATGGGGGTAATGCTGCGCTCTTCTTCATTGTCTGCGGAAACCGCTTTTACGGGTATCACCTGCTTGCCGTCAGGAAGGGCGAAAAGCAGGGTAAATGTTCCGTCCCGTCGCAGTTTAATTGATTTCCCCTGGACAGTCAGCTTAGCATCCGGCTCCGTTGCGCCGTAGACGATTAATTCACAATCCACAACCAGCCAGAATGCCCTTTCTTTGGGGATCCCTCGCACAGGGCTGGAAACAGAGGTAATCCCGGGCGACGCTAATACTCCAGAAAAAAGCGCTTTTTTTACTCTTTCCTGCCAGGCCTTCCCTACCGGAGAACTCTGGCCAAGGCCAAAGCCCATACCGTAAAGCTTGGCGAACATCTCCTCCGGGATCATCCATTCTTCGTCTGTAATCCAAGAAGGCCCATCCAGCGGGGTCATCACCGTATTCGAACGCACTATAGTAATAAATTCTCCGTTGGGCAGCCGTAAACCGTAATCAACGCACCAGGAACGGCCAGGGCCTGCGGTATCGATATACCAATTATTTGCTTCCGGATGCACTTCAATATCAAAATACCTGTGGGCATTCCTGCCGTTAAAGATTATCTGGCTGACGTCGTAGACGCGGATGACTCTTTTTGCGTGATGAAACGCATCCTGCAGCTGCTGTGTGAACCGTTCCCATGTACCTTGGGTCACCTCCCAGTAAGAATGGAGCCACCAGGGATCCCTTACTTGAAGTATTATTTTATCCTGGCCGTATCCTGCAGGCAATTCGTGAGGCATCGCCCTTTTAAAACGCGGAGGTTCAGGATGAGAAAACTTGGTCGTGCCTACTGCAGTCTCCTGGTAGCCCAAAACGCCTTCTTGGGCCGGCGCGGATTTACGGACATCCTGCGTGCGGGTACGGGCAAGCTGCTTCAATGATGCCTTTGCCTTCTTGCCTTTGCTGACTATGGTCTTTAGTTTCTCTTTCAACCTTTTCATTAACGCCATATCTCACCTCCTGCAGAATAAAAAAAGGGATAACCATCCCTTTTTAGGAATAAGCGTATGTTGCATCTGGCATTATCTCATATGTAAATATTTCTCAAAACGTTAGTTTTTCGGTGTCGGCGCAAGCCGCGCGTTTTCTGTGGCGGTTACATTCGCCAGCTTACTTAGCTCTTCCTTAAGGCCCTGCGTAAGTAGCCGTTCCTGGTTTAAGAGTTTGCTGATTTCTGTGCGCGCCTTGTGTTCTTCTTCCAGCGTCTTATCTTTTTCTTGAATTTTAGCTTCCAGCGCCTTAATCTCCTGCATCATTTTATTGAGTTTTTCTTCTATCTCAATCCTTGTGTATAGCTCTTTGTCCTTCGCAAGTTTCTGCCGGTGAGAACCGCTGCAGGAGCCAGCCGCGGCAATCAACAACACTACGTTGCTAATTGCCAGCGTTACTAAAAGCTTCTGTCTGAGCTGTTCATTCATAACAACGCCCTAGAAACTAACAGCCTCTATTTAAAATTGCCTTTGGGCTCAACGTTCTGATCCCTATCCAGTTCTTTGACTTTGGCTAGCGGCGGAATAATCACAACCTCCACCCTCCTGTTGAGCTGGCGGCCTTCCTTGGTATCGTTGGAAGCAATAGGATGGTATTCGCCGTAACCGATTGCAGAGAGCCTTCCGGGAGCAATACCTTTATCCTCGGTAAGATAATAAAGGACGGAAAGTGCCCTTTCAGTAGACAACTGCCAATTGGACTTCCATCCGGAACGCTTGATAGGCTGGTTGTCGGTATGCCCCTCAATCCCCACCTTTAAGTTCGGGACATTTTCCTTCAATACCTCTGCTACTTTATCAAGCGTCGGAAGTGCCTGAGCCTTAATTTTTGCTTTACCCGAATCAAATAGGATATCGGCTAAAAAGGTGATCACCAGCCCCTTTTGGGCCATTTCAAGCCTTACCTGCTTGCCTCCTATTTCTGAACTCAAGCGTTCCTCAAGTATCCTTTTTGCCTGGGCCAGTTCGTCTAACTGGCGGGAGAGCTTTTCGATCTTTTCTACATCCGATCTTCTCCCCTTCTGAATAATAAAAGTACAGCCGTTTGCTAAAACAGCTAAAATAACTATTGCCGCTATCCGGGATAATCTCTTCTTTCTCATCTTTTTCCTCCTTTGCACTCATACACCCTAAGTAACTGTAAATTTTGACTATAGCACAAGCTTTCTTTATAGTCAAGTTATTTTAGGGTTAGTTACCTATAAATAGTCTTTTCTCTGGAAGAACCAACCGAAATAATCGAGATCTTTGTCTTTAATGTATCCTCAAGATAGGAGATGTAGTCTTTTGCGCGAGAGGGCAATTGTGCATAATCCTTTGTATCGCTTATAGTTTTACTCCAGCCATACATTTGTTTGTACACAGGTTTTGCCTTCCATAAAGTTTCTGAATCCTGGGGGAATTCCTTTAATAGGGCGCCTTTATACTTATAGGCGACTGCAAGGCTAATCGTCTTGAGGCCGTCCAGGACATCAAGCTTAGTAAGCGCCAATTCAGAAATACCGTTTAAGAGGATTGCCTCTTTTAACATAAGGAGGTCTATCCAGCCACACCTGCGCGGCCTGCCAGTAGTTGCGCCGAATTCGGCGCCTTTTTCCCGGATACGTTTTCCGAACGCGGCGCTGAATTCAGTGGGGAAAGGCCCTTCCCCCACCCTGGTAGTATAGGCCTTGGCAACTCCGACTACTTTATCAAGCTTTACCGGGGCAACGCCTGTCCCGATACAGCTGCCTCCGGAAATAGTAGACGAGGAAGTCACGTAAGGATAGGTTCCAAAATCAATATCAAGAAAAGTCCCCTGCGCCCCCTCAAAGAGTATTCTTTTTTTCGCCTCTATGGCCCTGTTAATGGCTAACATGGTGTTGCAAATATAAGGAGAGAGCTTTCTGCCGTATCGCAGATAGTCCCGATAAAGGGACTGAAAATCAAAACCGGGATGGCGGTATACTTTCTTAAAGATTTCGTTTTTTTCAAGCAGGTTATCTTTTAATTTATTCCTCAGGACCTTCGCATTCAAAAGGTCTACCATCCTGATCCCGCATCGGTTTATTTTATCCGAATAACACGGGCCTATCCCCCTGCGCGTCGTGCCTATCTTATGTATCCTGCGTACCTCGCGCAGCTCATCAAGCACCTTATGATACGGCATAATGACATGGGCAAGGTAAGAGATCTTAAGCCGGCCGGCGACGCTGATCTTTGCGTTCTTAAGATACGCTATCTCTTTGAGCAATGCTGCCGGGTCAACGGTAACGCCGTTACCGATGCAACAGATTTTTCCTTTGTGCAAAATGCCGGAAGGGATAAGGTGGAAGATGAACTCATGGCCGTTGGTCACCACTGTATGCCCCGCATTACTGCCGCCCTGATAACGAACGACATAATCTGCTCCTTGAGCCAAAATATCAATAATCTTACCCTTGCCCTCATCTCCCCATTGCGTTCCGACTATAACCGTATTCATACAGCCTTCCTTTACATTTATTCTTCTTTCACGCCCAGCCCTTCGCTGCGGAGGTTAACTTAAGGGCTCATGGTAAATATCTGACGGGCGATATCGGGATATTTAGCGATAAATTTCAATTCCTCGTCTATCAACGGCTTCTGATTGTGTACGTTAGCGTATCGGGCAAGTTCAAGCACATTGGCTGCCTCACGGTCATCCTTAAAAGCCACTTCCAGTTTGTCGTATACATTGCGGAATCCCTTAATCCCCGAATACTCGCCAAGCGTAATATTACGCCCTGTTTCAATAATCTCCGGTTCCCCACGACCCAATTCCTCGAAATCATACAATTCGTAATTCCTTCTGTCTTTAAG
>JAQUON010000003.1 GCA_028717045.1 Candidatus Omnitrophota bacterium
TGCTCGGTCTTGAGTCGACCAATGGCGTAGGGATAGAAGAAATACTCTATCATACCAAAGCAGTCACCCGCGCTGCTGCGCATGCGCTGGTAATCGCTGACATGCCTTTCTCGGCATATCAGACCGAACCGGACAAAGCACAAGGAAACGCCAAAAGGCTGATAGAAGAGGGGGGCTGCGATGCGGTTAAGGTTGAGTGGTTCAACCAGTGCATCAATGTGACTCAAGCGATTGCCAACGCAGGCATTCCGGTAATGGGCCATATCGGCCTCACTCCCCAGACTGCGGATAAAATCGGCGGATTCAAAGTGCAGGGCAAAGACGCTGAACGCGCAGCGGAACTCTTTAAGCAGGCAAAGCGCTTCGAAGAAGCCGGCTGCTTTTCTATAGTACTTGAATGCGTCCCTGACAAAATCGCAGAACTTATCACGGAAAAGCTTGCTATCCCCACTATCGGGATCGGGGCAGGGCCCTATTGCGACGGCCAGGTCCTGGTGCTGCATGATATACTCGGGTTATCAAAAGGTTCAAAATTTAAATTCGTCAAGCAATATACTGACGTGTCAGCCGTCGTGCAGGGAGCGATCGCACGCTACAAGAACGAGGTGCGAAACGGCTCATTCCCCGATAATGCGCACAGTTTTTCGATTTCGCCCGAAGAATTTACAAAACTAAAAAACTCTCTGCCTGATGAAAAAGAAATACGCTAGATTTTTACCGTGGATGGTAGTGTGGGGCGCAGCTATTCTGATCGTCACCACCTTCGGCAAGCCGTACGTGTTAAAAACCTATGTCGAGATGGGTATTGGTACCTGCGATAAGATACCGGTGTTATGCATCGTAGCGACAAAAGGCTTTACTAACCCCTCCGTAGACAAAGGCTATATCGCAGGGCTTGCGCGCTACTCAATAGAGGAAGTCGAGATCGCCCTTCCCAAAGACTTTTTCGTAATCAAAGAACAAATTTACAGGGCCTATTACAAAAAACGCACACGCACCGAAAAAGACCCCGTCGCCTACCTGTTGTATCAGAAGCCGGATTTTTTCCAGTCGCTTTTCCCGCAGCTAAAAAAATACAGCCTCAGGAACAATTACGATTTCTTAAGCCGCATCCTCAACGCACGGACAGCAGATATCAAAGACCTGCCTAGCACTCTCTTTGTGATACTAAAAAGTATTTTTACACCCGACGTCGGGCCGGGAAGCGGCATAACAATCGCCCGGTTTAGCATGGCGGACAAAAAGGGGTTCATTACCTACAACTATACAAAAGAAGGCAATTACTTCAATTGCGATATCGTAAACGGCAATCAGGAATTTTTCAAGGTATACCTAAAGGACAAGAAGAAAGAGCTGGATATAAATAAGGTGCTCACAATAATTTCTACGTTGGAAAAGAATAATGGAAAAGGCTTAGGCTTAGTTAAATCCTAAGCCCTAAATCCTAAATTCTAAACAAGCTCTAAATCACAAATCCTAATGTTCTAAACTAACTGGTTTGAGATTTAAAACATTGGAATTTATGATTTGTTTAGGATTTAGAGTTTAGGATTTACCAAATAATCTTTTATTACTCAATACGTGATGCGCACTACGAAATCTATAGCGGTTTTTTGTAATTTATGATAGAATACTACTTCGTGTTTATCCCTAAAAAGGAGATGCCATGCTGACCAGGCACGATATACCGGAAAGAAGAAAAGACTACAGGCTCTATTCCCGTATACACGTCAAATTTGCGTACCAGAACGCACAGGATAACGCAAAAAAAGAAAAGAATCTCCTTGCCACAAATATCAATACGGGAGGGATTTACCTGGAGAGCGAAGAGATATTCCCCCTGAACATGGAAGCAACGGCCAGTTTTCGCCTCCCTAAGAGCGAAACTACTGTTCAGGCAGCAATCAAGATCGCCCGGATTGAGGCCCTTGACGAAGGCAGGTCATTTGGCTTAGGCTGCGTATTCACCAAACTCGACGATGCGCATAAGCAGGAAATCCAGCAGCTGATTGAAAAGTTCAATATTGGCAAATTGCTGGAGCTTGCAATCAAAAGAGGAGCTTCCGACCTCCACGTACTCGCAGACCATGTGCCTGTCTTGCGGGTAAACGGGGCACTGGAAGAAGTTGACGGGCCCAGCCTCACCTCTGAAGAAATCCCGCAACTGCTTTTCAGCCTGATGACCAAACAGCAGATAAGGCGTTTCGAAAAAGAGAAAGAGCTGGATTTCGGCATTCAATACGATGTCCGCAACCGCTTCAGGGTCAACGTGCACCAGCAGCGTGGGTTCCTTGAGGCGACATTCAGGCTCATCAACACCAAGGTTTCTTCTTTTGAAGAGCTCAACATCCCGGAAGTCGTCAAGGACCTGGCTAGGCAAAGAGACGGTTTAATACTATTGGTTGGCCCCACAGGAAGCGGCAAAACCACTACTATGTCGGCGATGGTTGAGCTTATTAACCGGGAAAAACGGGCGGTTATTATCACGCTTGAGCGCCCGATCGAATACGTGCACCCGAACATCAAAAGCATTATCAAACAGCGCGAAGTCGGCGTTGATACGAATTCTTTTTCCGCCGCCATCAAAAGCAGCCTCAAGCAGGACCCCAATATCATAGTCATCGGAGAGCTTGAGGATGCCGATTCAGTAAGGACCGCGCTCATTGCCGCAGAGGCCGGTTATTTAGTCATCGCATCGTTCCATTCGCCCAATACCATGCAGGCGATTGACCGGTTAGTCAGTTTTTTCCCGCTCGAAGCAAGAAAACAGGCCCTCTCACAGTTGTCAAACTGCCTGAAAGGGATAATTTCGCACCTCTTAATACCGCGCAAAGACCGCAACGGCAGGCTTCTGGCTACCGAAATCATTGTTGCCAATGATGCGGTAAAAAGGGTCATCCGCAAAGACGAACTTTTCCAGCTGCCGACCATTATCCAGACCAGCGGCGCATACCGCATGCAGTCAATGGCAGATTCGATACGAAGGTACCTTGAAATGGATATCATCGACTCTGAAGCAGCGATGTTTTATTCGGAAGAATTCAATAAATACGGGCAGGCAAAATAATATGGCTGATGTAATGGATAAGATTGTTTCGCTATGCAAGCGCCGGGGATTTATCTTTCAGGGAAGCGATATCTACGGCGGGCTTGCCAATACCTGGGATTACGGCCCCTACGGTGTTGAGCTTAAAAACAACGTAAAGCGCGCCTGGTGGAAGGCAAACGTCTATGAGCGCGACGACATATTGGGCATGGACGCCTCAATCCTTATGCACCCGAAGGTCTGGGAAGCGTCCGGCCACGTGAAGAACTTCTTTGACCTCAAGCGCGACTGCAAATCCTGCAAAAAAAGGTTTAAGGACGCTGACCTTAAAGATAAAAACAAGTGCCCCGAATGCGCGGGAGAGCTTACCGAGAGCAGGCCGTTTAACCTGATGTTTGAAACGCACGCAGGCGCAGTATCTGATGAAGCAAGCCTTATTTACTTAAGGCCGGAAACCGCGCAGGGGATGTTTGTCAATTTCTTAAATATCCTTGATTCCAGGCACCCGAAACTGCCATTCGGCCTGGCACAGATAGGGAAGGCATTTCGCAACGAAATCACGCCCGGCAACCTTACTTTTAGGACGCGGGAATTCGAACAGATGGAGATAGAGTATTTCGTAAGGCCTGAGGATGCGGATAAAAAACTACAAGAATGGATTGAACTGCATTTTGAATGGTACTTAAACTACGGAATTAAAAAGGAGAACTTAAGGAAACGGCCGCATGGCCCTGAGGAGCTGGCACATTACGCAAGAGCGTGCACTGATATCGAATACAATTTTCCGTTCGGCTGGTCCGAGCTTGAAGGGATTGCCAACCGCACTGATTTTGATTTAAAACAACATGCCGAATCCAGCGGCCAGGATTTGAGGTATTTTGACGATAAGGCCAAGGAACGTTTTTATCCCTACATCATTGAGCCTTCCGGCGGCGTTGACAGGACAGTGCTGGCATTTTTAGTCGATGCCTATCACGAAGAACAGGTCAAAGATGACACACGCGTAGTGCTTGCGCTGGATAAAGGCCTTGCCCCCGTAAAAGCGGCAGTGCTGCCCCTTTTAAAAAACAGGCCCGAGATCGTCGAGTTGGCGCGCGCAATCTCCAAAGACCTGAAACAACATATGGTTGCGGTGTATGACGATACTGCTGCCATAGGAAAGCTCTACCGCCGGCAGGACGAAGTGGGAACACCATTCTGTGTCACGATAGACGTGCAGTCTCTTGAAGACAACAAGGCCACTGTCCGTGACCGCGATTCGATGCAGCAGGAGCGGATCAGCGTAGATGCGCTAAAGGAATACTTGTTGGAAAAATTAACAATATAAACAAAGTGAAGTTAAGTTCTAAATTCGAAATCCTAAATCCTAAACAAGCCCTAAATCACAAATCCCAATGTTCTAAACGAACTCGTTTGGGATTTAAAACATTGGAATTTAGAATTTGTTTAGAATTTACCTGCCTGCCGGCAGGCAGGGAGCTTAGGATTTAGAATTTGGCGAAGTAGGTTATTTTATTCATTACGAAAAAGGAGGGTAGCAAAGCAATGGGCAACAAAAACGTATACTTCTTCGGCGGGGGAAAGGCTGACGGCAACGAAAGCATGAAAAATCTACTGGGAGGCAAAGGCGCAAACCTTGCCGAAATGGCGGGGCATAAAGATTTACGCCTTCCTGTCCCTCCCGGATTTACCATTACCACCGACGTGTGCACTTATTATTATAAAAACAGAAAAACATACCCAAAAACGCTTAAAACTGAAGTCGCAAAAGCCCTGGAAAAAGTAGAAACACTTATGGGGAAAAAATTCGGCGACCCGGATGACCCGCTTTTGGTTTCGGTGCGTTCGGGTGCGCGCAGGTCAATGCCCGGCATGATGGAAACGATATTAAACGTGGGCCTCACCGAGAAGACTATCCCCGGCCTTATCAAAAAAAGCGGCGGTAACAGCCGTTTCGTCTATGATGCGTACCGGCGCCTGATTATGATGTATTCCGACGTGGTTATGGAAAAGGCTGCCGGAATCGAGCCCAAAGATGACCAGGGCATCCGTAAGCAGCTGGAAAAAATAATGCAACGCATGAAGGAAGAAAAAGGCTGCAAAGCCGACACTGACCTGGCTGCGGATGACTTACAAAAGCTCTGCGCGCTGTTTAAAGAAAAAATCAAGCAGGCCCTGGGAAAAGAATTCCCGGATACCCCCGGCGAACAATTATGGGGAGGCATCGGCGCGGTATTCTCATCATGGAACGGTAAACGCGCAATAAGCTATCGCCGTATTGAAAATATTCCTGATGAGTGGGGCACTGCCGTCAATGTTCAGACGATGGTGTTCGGGAATATGGGCAATGACTCCGCAACCGGCGTTGCCTTTACCCGTAACCCCGGCAACGGCGAAAATAAATTCTACGGCGAATACCTGGTGAACGCGCAAGGCGAAGACGTAGTTGCCGGCATCCGCACCCCTGCGCCGATTAACGAATACTCAAAATCCGAGCACAACAAAGAACTGGTTACCCTGGAAAAATCAATGCCCTCAATCTATAAAGAGCTGTTTGATATCCAGAACCGGCTTGAAACCCACTACCACGACATGCAGGATATCGAATTCACCATAGAAAAAGGCAAGCTCTTTATGCTGCAGTGCCGCGTGGGCAAACGCAACGGCCCGGCTGCAGTGCGCATGGCCGTGGATATGATCAAGGAAAAACTCATCAATAAAGAATTAGCGGTAACCCGCGTAACACCCAGCCAGCTCGATGAATTGCTGCACCCCATTATCAATCCGAAAATTGAGCTAACCTATAAGCCGCTGGTAAAAGGATTGCCTGCCGGCCCGGGCGGGGCAACAGGCCAGATCGTCTTTTATGCGAATGACGCCGTTGAGTGGAAAAAGCAGGGAAAGCAGGTAATACTTGTGCGCGAGGAAACAAACCCCGAAGACGTGGAAGGGATGCGCGCCGCTGAAGCAATCCTGACTGCGCGCGGCGGCATGACCTCTCACGCAGCGTTAGTCGCCCGCGGCTGGGGCAAGTGCTGTATAGTCGGTTGCAGCAGCCTTGAAGTCGAAGCAGAGCAAAAAAAATTACGCGCCGGCGATAAGGTCCTCAACGAAGGCGACTGGATTACCCTAAACGGCACCAAAGGCAATGTCTACGAAGGCAAGCTGCCGATGATGGATGCCGGGGAAGAAAACGAGCTTTTGACTGAATTCTTAAAGATGTGCGACTCCGTCAAGAAGCTTGGCGTGCGCACAAATGCCGACACTCCCGACGACGCCAAAAAGGCAAGGCAGTTCGGCGCAAAAGGGATCGGCCTGTTCAGGACAGAGCATATGTTCTACGGCAAAGGTTCCGATGAGCCGCTTTTCGTTTTACGTAAAATGATCATCTCTAATACGCTCAAGGAAAGGCAGGCTGCAATTAATGAACTCTATCCTTTCGTGAAGAAAGATATCAAAGGCACGCTTGAGGCAATGGATGGATATCCGGTTGTCATCAGGCTCCTGGACCCGCCGCTGCATGAGTTCGTGCCCCGCGAAAAGGCAAAGCTTGAGCAATTAGCAAAAGACCTGAATATCTCGATGGATGAGTTGTCCAAGCGCGCGGACAACCTGCATGAGTCAAACCCGATGATGGGGCACCGCGGGGTGCGCCTGGGCGTTACCTACCCCGAAGTGAGTGCTATGCAGATACGCGCAATCTTTGAATCGGCCGCTGAGCTTATCCAGGAAGGAAAGAAGCCGTATCCGGAAATAATGATCCCGGTAGTCTGCGACGTAAAAGAACTGCAGGATCAGCTGGCGATCGCAAGGCAGGCGTATGAAGAGGTGCTGAAAAAATTTAACCTTAAAAAAATCAGGCATATGTTCGGCACGATGATCGAAATCCCGCGCGCAGCGCTGGTAGCCGATAAGATTGCCGCAGTAGCGCAATTCTTTTCTTTCGGTACCAACGACCTTACCCAGATGGGGTTCGGGTTCTCGCGCGATGACATCGGCTCATTTTTGCCCGAATACATAAAAAAAGGGATATTGCCCGAAGACCCGTTCCAGTCAATCGACCAGGAGGGGATCGGCCAGCTTATCGAAATCGCAATCCAGCGCGGAAGAAAGGCCCAAAAGGGGCTTGAGGTCGGCATCTGCGGCGAGCATGGCGGAGAGCCTCGCTCTGTGGAATTCTGCCATCGCGTCGGGATGGATTATGTCAGCTGTTCGCCGTTCCGCGTGCCCATTGCAATTCTGGCAGCAGCCCAGGCAGCGCTTAAGGATAGAAAAAAATAAATTGGGTCGATGGTCAATAGTCGATAGTCAATAGCCGTCCACAACCATAGACTATAGACCATAGACAATAGACCCATCTCTCTCACAGAGGAACTATGGAAGCCCTAAAAACATACCTAAAGGAAATCCGGGAAATACCGCTGCTTACCGCAGCGCAGGAAATCGAGTTGAGCAAAAAGATCCAACGCGGCGATGAAAAAGCGCGCAAGGACATGATCCGCGCGAATTTAAGGCTCGTAATCAATATTGCCAAGCGTTACGTATATTTCGGCACCCCATTGCTCGACTTGATTGAAGAAGGCAACCTCGGCTTGATGAAAGCCGTCGATAAATTCAACCCTAAAAAGGGTTTTCGCTTCTCAACCTATGCGGCGTGGTGGATACGCCAGGCAATCATGCGCTCGATCGGCCAGCAGGACAAGATGGTGCGCCTGCCTGTCTATATGAATGAGCTCATCACTAAATGGAAGAAGGCAAGGGAACAACTGACCCAGAAGTTAAAACGCAACCCTATGGATGATGAAATCGCCAAGAAAATAAAGCTGCCGAAGGGCAAGGTCGATGATGTTAATTTCTGGCTTTCCACGCGGACCTCGTCTCTTGATGAGCCTATCGGCGATGAAGGGGAGAGCCAGGTCATGGACCTGATCCAGGATGAGAACGCGGCCACTCCCAGCGATGAGGTCGATGCATTCCTTAATAAACAGCGCGTCAACAACCTCCTTGAAAAAATGTCGGTGCGGGAACGTAAAGTGCTTGATATGCGCTTCGGGCTGGTTGACGGGAAAACGCATACCCTTGCCGAGGTAGCCAACAAGCTGAAAGTTTCAAGAGAAAGGGTGCGCCAAATCGAAGAAAAGGCGCTTAAAAAACTAAGAAAGTTCGTGGAGGAGCAGGGATGAAGAAAATAAATTTAGAGGAACATATCAGGAGTATTCCTGATTTTCCCAAAAAAGGCATACTCTTCAGGGATATCACTACGCTGATTAAAGACAAGGATGCGTTTGCCTGCGCTATAGAGATGCTTACGGAAAAATACAAGGCAGAAAAAATCGACAAGATAATCGCGGTTGAGTCCCGCGGCTTTATCATCGGGTCAGCATTGGCGTATACGCTCCATGCCGGGTTTGTGCCTGTGCGCAAAAAGGGGAAGCTTCCGGCAGCGACCATATCAGTGAGTTATTCCCTCGAATATGGCATTGACCACCTTGAAATCCATAAAGACGCCCTTTCAAAAGGCGAAAAGGTTTTGATTGTCGATGACCTTCTGGCAACCGGCGGCACTGTCGCGGCAACAATAGACCTTGTCGAGCAATTCGGCGCAAAGATTATCGGCATCGCATTTTTAATCGAGCTCGTTGACCTCCACGGCCGCGATAAGCTCAAAAGTTATCCCATTTGCTCTTTGATACAGTTCCATGGGGAGTAACAGTCTAAACTCTAAACACGAAATCCTAAATTCTAAACAAATCATAAATCACAAATCCCAATGAATTAAACGAATTCGTTTGAGATTTAAGAAATTGGAATTTGTTTAGAATTTAGAGTTTCGGATTTAGAATTTGCCGGATAGCTTGTTTTTATTCAATGCAAAAACCGCCCCTGTAGCTCATAAGGATAGAGCAGCAGTTTCCTAAACTGCGTGCGGCAGGTTCGATTCCTGCCAGGGGCACTTATTATAGAAATAAAAAAGGTTGAGGCTAAGGCTTAGGCCAAGTAAATCCTAAGCACTAAATCCTAAATTCTAAACAAACCATAAACCACAAATTCCAATGTTCCAAACGAACTTGTTTGGGATTTGGAGCATTAGGATTTGGGATTTGTTTAGGACTTAGGTATTAGGATTTAGAGTTTGGCGAATAGATAGTTTTTATTCAATACTACGAAGGAGGTAATATGAAACAGTCCCTTATTATAGTATTATGTGTTCTGCTGCTATCAACTACCGGCTGTGCGAGTTTATCCAGAAAAGACGTAGGCACCCAAAGTAATCTGCTTGAGCCTTCAATGTCTGCGCGGTTCACGGACATCCCTGCGCCTGCCAGATTTAAGTTCATCCCCAAGGAATCCTACGCCTTTGAATCTTCAGGCGTAAGGGTGGGAGTGCTTAAATACAGGGGAAGAGCTACCGCTGACCAGGTGCTCAATTTTTACAAAGAGCAGATGCCCATGAACAGCTGGATGCTATTAAATATTATAGAATATAATCAGAGAATAATGAATTTTGAGAAAAACAACGAGAGCTGCATTGTAACTCTATTGCCATCAGGTAGTTCTGTAACGGTAACCGTATATATCGGCCCGATTTCGCAATATCCGAAAAAGGCCGGCAGGCCCCTAAAATAGTAAAATTTTATCAAAAAACACTTGACAAGCATAGGGTTATGTGATAAAAAAGGGTAAATTAGCTTATACCACTGGGGTTGGTTTAAATAGAAGGCGAGAAGGAGGTGGAAAGAAAAAAAGCCTTAAATCAACAAAAATCCAGTGATATAACATAGATAGAAATCCTCTAGGAACAGCTTTAAAACCTAGTTGAAAAAATATAAAGTTTTAGTCTTATAAAGGAGGATACATAAATGAGTAAACGCTTAATCGCAATTTTGACTTTTGTGCTCGCAGTCGGCCTTACCGCTGCTGCCTACGCAGAAGTACAAAATGTAAAAGTAAGCGGAGATTTGCTCATTAGCGGAGTCTCAAGACAGCAGTTTGATTTGGATAAAGGCGTCAAGGGCGACACCGTTAATGACAGCGAAGATATGTTCCTTTCGCAGACCCGCTTAAGAGTTGATGCCGACCTGACCGACAACGTTATGACCACCATCAGGCTCATCAACGAAAGAAACTGGGACGAAGAGAGCACCACCAATACAGACATCGACCTTGATCTGGCATTCGTTACCTTGAAAGAATTCCTGTTCTCACCTCTGTCGGTCACCGTTGGCCGCCAGGAATTAAGGTATGGTAACGGATTGATCATCGGTGCCGCAAACACCTACGCGGTTGCCACAGTGAATGGCGTTCCTACCGACCTTTCGATACGGAAGGCATTCGACGGCATCAAGGCAGTGTTGAATTACGATCCGTTAGTGGTTGATTTGGTGTATGCAAAAATCAACGAAAGCAACAACAAGCGCAATGAAGACACCGACCTCTACGGCGTAAACGCAGCATATGCATTCAACAACAAACTCAAAGCAGAAGCATACCTATGGAACAAGAACAACAGCTTAACCGATGATAGCCAGAACATCAAGACCATCGGCGCATTGGTGAGCGCAATGCCCGCAGAAGACCTGGTTGCTACCTTGGAATATGCGTATCAATTCGGCCAGTCAACTACTGCCGGCGAAGACAAGCAGAGGGCATTTGCTCTCCAGGCGTATGTCAACTATGTGTTCTCAAAAGCAAAATATACGCCTATGATCGGCGCCAAATACACGTATCTAAGCGGCGACAAGAATAACGATGATACAAAAGATACGGCATGGTACGCTATGTATTATGATCAATATAGCTCGCCTATCGCATTTGCAATACTTCCTTTCACCGATGTACAGGCAATCTCATTGAACGCAGGTATGAAGCCCACGGAAGATACCGCAATTTCCGCAACATGGGCAAATTACAGGCTTGCCGAATCATTGCCGGGCGGAGTTATGCAGAGCAACAAGAGGGACGGCGGAGGCACCTTGTATACCTACGCAATGCAGACCAACAAGAAGGACCTCGGTAATGAATTCGATCTTATGGGAACCTACGACTACACCGAAGATGTGCAGCTTGGTTTAATGTTTGGCTATTTCAAGCCCGGCAAGGCATTTGCCGCAAATAACCGTCGTCAGGCAACCGAGTTGATCGGTTCAATGAAGGTCAGCTTCTAGTAGCAGGTGTTGGATACCATCAGCCCTCGGGGGAGCAATCCCCCGGGGGTTTTTTATTCGTAGAATAACAAAGAGTAAAGGGTCAATAGACAATAGTCAATAGTCTATGGCCCTATAGATGCACAAGTAAAAATGGTATTTAAGTTTGAAGAATTAAAAGTTTGGCAAGAAGCAGTAAAATTCTCTTCTGAAATCTATAAACTTACTCAATCGTTTCCTAAAGAAGAACAATTCGGACTGATAAGCCAATTAAATAGGGCTGCGGTATCAATTAGTTTAAATATTGCTGAAGGCAGCGGCAGGCGATCGGATCCAGACTTATCTCGTTTTATTCAGATATCAATTGGCTCTTTGAATGAGGTTGTGACGTTATTGCATATATGTCGTGAGCAAAGCTATATTTCTCAGGATAAATTTGAAGAATTTTACGCAAAGTGTGAACATTTATCAAAAATGCTACACGCGTTCAGGAATTATTTAAAACTATAGACCATCGACCATAGGCTATCGACCCGATGATTTACCTATCACTGATCTTCCACATGCACCAGCCCTACTACAAAAACCTCCTGACGCAGGAGACGCCGGTGCCATGGGTGCGGCTGCACGGCACTAAGGATTACCTGGACATGGCCAGGATCCTTGATGGCTTCCCCGGCATCCGGCAGACCTTTAACCTGGTGCCATCACTCCTTGAACAGCTGGAAGATTATGTGGCCGGCACCATCAAAGACAAATTTTTAGAGCTTTCCTATAAGCCTGCCAAGGATTTGACTGCAGAAGACAAATCCTTCATCCTTGAGCGCTTTTTTAGTATCCATAAAGAAACAGTCATCGCCTTTCATCCCCGTTATTATGAATTATTTTTTAAGAAGCAGAATAAGAAGGAATTCAGCGTTCAGGATTATCTTGATCTGCAGGTCTGGTTTAACCTTTCCTGGATAGACCCTTACTTTCGAAACGAGCGGCCACAGCTAAAGCGGCTAATGGATAAGGCGCGGTTTTTTACCGAAGAGGAAAAGCTCTCCTGCCTTGAAGCACAAAAAGAAATACTGGGGCAAATTATCCCCGCATACAAACAAGCAAAAGAACGGGGCCAGATTGAAATTACCGTAAACCCCTATTACCATCCCATACTGCCGCTTCTCTACAGCACCAATACTGCCAGGGAGGCTAACCCTAAAAGCGTGTTGCCTAAAACCGCATTCTCGTATCCTGAAGACGCGCAGTCACAGATTGATTCGGCAGTAGAGTTTTACAAGGATCGCTTTGGCACATTACCTGAAGGGATGTGGCCCTCTGAAGAAGCGGTCTCTGAGCATATCCTGCCCTTCATCATTAATGCCGGGATCCAATGGATCGTAACTGATGAAGGCCTGCTTTTTAAATCGCTTAAGAAAAAGAAGCGCGATACAAAGCTTTTATACCAGCCACACCTGCTAAGAAGAGAAGGGGGTAACCTGCACGTTGTGTTCCGCGACCGCAACCTTTCCGACCTGATAGGTTTTGTCTATTACAACTTGAAGGCAGAAGAAGCGGTCAATAATTTCATCGGCCACTTCGAAAATATCAACAAGGCGTTCAAGGGGCAGGATATCCTGGTTACCCTTGCCATGGACGGAGAAAACGCCTGGGAATATTATTACAACGACGGCCATAACTTCCTTGAGCTTCTTTATAAACGGCTTTGTGAATCAGAGATCATTAAAACCGTAACAGTCAGTGATTATATAAAACACAAACCTGCCACACATACTATCAAGCACCTCGCAGCCGGCTCCTGGATTTATTCTGAATTCTCAAAATGGATTAATAACACGTATAAGAACAGGGCCTGGGAATACCTTTCAAAGGCGCGCCTTGAATTAAAACTTAACGCGGATAAACTTGACGAGCGCGCAAAACAGCTGGCATACAAACAGATATACATCTGCGAAGGCTCTGACTGGTTCTGGTGGTACGGCGACCGCGAAAAGGACTTCGATTACCTCTTCCGCATGCATATGTCAAATTTCTACACCATTATCGGCAAACCAATCCCCGAATACCTTAAGACTCCGCTAGAGCCATAATATATTAAATCCTAAGCACGAATCCATAAATTCTAAACAAGCCCTAAATCACAAATCCCAATTCTTTAAACGAATTCGTTTGGGATTTAAAACATTGGAATTTGGGATTTGTTTAGAATTTAGAGTTTAGGATTTAGAATTTCCCCTTAAATATATCTTATTGACAATAGGGCACTTTTGTGTTATAAATTCTCTTTAATATAGAGAATATGGATAAGAAAGATATCTACGAACATTTAGCAAAGATTTACCTCGACGCATCCCAGAAATCTCACCCCAGGAAGGGAAGAAGGGGTAAACAGCCGCCGAAGCTCTTCAAGAATCTCTTTTTTGTAAGCCTCGCCCTCGTTGTCATCTTAAGCGCCCTGTTGGCCTTTAGTGCATATCAGAAACCCTCTCTTAACTCAAGGCTTGCGTTTGTGCTCAAGCCCGATGTCGCCGTGCTTAATTTCAGCTTCGGCCCGGTCAAGAAGGAAATCTTTACCATAGACTTAAAAGGCATGGATATTGCACGGTTTAGGGCTTTGAGCTTTGACGTTAGAAAGAAAAATTATTCCGATAACGTGGCACTTAGAATCGAATTCACTAATGCCTATCAGGAGAAATCAGAAATCTATATCAAAGATATCTCACACAAATGGAAAAGTTATAAAATCAACCTTGCGGATTTCAAAAAAATAAGCGACTGGTCGGCTATGTTTGCGTTAAATTTTATGATTGAGGAATGGAACGCAAAAGGCGAGCGGGTCCTGGTATACCTGGATAACGTAAGCCTGCAAAGATAAAAGAGGAGGGGGCCAAATGCGGATAATTGCCATAACTAATCAGAAAGGCGGTTGCGGAAAAACAACTACTGCCCTTAATTTAGCCGCGTGCCTGGCAGCAAATGACAGAAAAGTCCTTCTCATTGACCTTGATCCCCAGTCCCACGCAACGTTAGGTTTGAACGTGGCTGCGGATTTAAGCATGTATAACGTGCTCTCCAAAGTCACTCCCCAGAAAGCAAAATTAAACGATATTATCCAGCACATAAGCCCTAATTTTGATTTGGCCCCTTCAAGCGTGGTATTGAGCATCCTTGAGCAGGAGCTGGCCGGTGAAATAGGCAGGGAATCGCAGTTATGGGAATTATTCAATGAATTTCAGGGCGACTATAACTATATCCTTATTGACTGCCCGCCAAACCTCGGCCTTCTTACGGTGAATGCGCTCCGTGCCACAAGCGAAATACTTATACCGGTTGAGGCAAGCAGGTTTTCTCTTGAGGGGTTAAGCCAGCTTCTGGACATCATTAACCTTGTCCGGGAAAGGCTTAACCATACGGTCAATTACCGCGTGCTTGTGGCCAACTTCGACTCACGGCTGCGGCACTCCTTCGCTATGCTGGAAAAGATCAAATCAACCTTTAATAAGAAGCTCTTCTCAACCATTATCCATGTGAACGTAAAATTAAAAGAGGCGCAAAACCACGGCACGCACATTCTTAACTATGATAAGTATTCCAGGGGCGCTAAAGATTATTCCACCCTTGCCCGCGAACTCATCATGGAGGAATACATCCCGGAAGCTACCGCGCTCCTCGAAGGGAAAATGAGGGAAGCGCTACAGCAGGAAATCAAGCACCTCTCGGAGGTTGCGTTTTACTTCAAAGACCCCCAGGCAAAAGAAGTCTATATCGCAGGGGATTTCAACAACTGGAAAACAGACGAAAGCAGCCGCATGGAGTTTCATGACGGCGCCTGGATTAAAAAGATGGCGCTGTTCCCGGGCAGATACCGCTACCGTTTCGTTGCAGACGGCCGCTGGATAGAAGACCCCCATAATCCAACCCGGGTCATGAATCCCTACGGCCAGATGGATTCGTTGGTTGAAATCTAAGCTCATATTCTGTTTCGCTTGACGCAATACGCGATACGCTATACGCGATACGAAAAGGAGGCCGGCATGGCGAAAAAGAAAAAACCTGCTAAAAAGAAAAAACCTGCTTTAAAAAAGAAAAGAACTTTAAAACGCAAACCAGTCCGCAAATCCCGCCCTAAACCTCGGCCTAAGTCTCGACCTAAACCTCGACCTAAGCCTAAGTCTAGATCAAAATTGAAGGGGCGTCCTCAGCCTAAATCTAGGCCCAAATCCAAGTCTCGGCCTAAGAAACTGGATAAGGATGCGGTCGGCATCATCACCCACTATTTCCCGCACGTGCGCGCAGCAGTCTTTAAAGCTGAACAGCCTTTAAACGTAGGGGATATGATAAAGATTAAAGGCCATACTACCGACTTTATGCAAAAGGTGGCTTCTATGCAGATAGACAGGACACCTATTACCGTTGCAAAAAAAGGCGATGAGATCGGCCTTCAGGTCGAATCCCGCGTCCGCAGAAAAGATATAGTATATAAGCTTTAATTCCCAAGGGGGTCGATAGTCCATAGACCATCGACCATAGACCCTGAAGGAAGAGTATTCACTACTCTATACACTGTACTCTATACTACAAAAGGAGGAAGCTATGATGATGTCGGGAGTCAGCCAGGGGCTTTACCTGCTGTGTTTTGGCTTGGGGTACTTTGTCCTGTATGTTGCCAGAAAATCAGAGAAAGGCCTTGCCTTTTTAGGCTACTTTGTGGGCACCTTTCTTATGGTCGTAAGCATGCTTTTGTTTGTCACCAGCCTTTTTGAGATAAACGACCTTATGTCAATGCCTATGCCACGCATGCATCATTATAAAATGGTGATGCCTCCGTTTATGATGCGGTAAGCATTAGTAGTATATAGGTAAAATATATATTTTAGTATACAATGGACGGCCTTTTTTAGAAGCCGTCCATTGTTTTTATTGACAAATTAAAAAAGTTATGTTAACCTATGTATAGTTAGTTAACATATGTTAACTAAACGATGGTGAGTCTACATTACCAAAGGAAGGCACTATGAAAAACAAGGCAGACTATATTACTATACCAGAATTAGCTAAGCTATTGGGAATGAGCAGGATAGCAGTGTTTAAAAAAGTTAAAAAGGGCGAAATCGAAGCAGTCCGTATTGGAAAAACTTACGCTATCCCTCGCAAGTTCTACAATCAGCTTATTGGCAAAAGCCTTGGAAGTAACGACAAAAAAACGATAGATTCAGCCGTCAAAAAAGCAATTACCGAGTACGGCGAAACTATAAAGCTTCTGGGTAAAGAGTAAATGCAAAAACTGACCGTTAAAGAAGTTGAATACATCGCTTTTAAGCTTGCCCGCGAAATATTATCCTTTAATGAACCTATTCCCGATTTTTCTACCCGCTATCCGAATATTCTTGAAAGCTGCTTAGCTGTTCCATTCCAGACATTCTCCGGGAAACCTCTTTATAAAGGCCTTATCGAAAAAGCCGCATTATTGCTCTATTTAATGATAAAAAACCATCCTTTCCAAAACGGGAATAAACGTATTGCTATCACAGCCCTCTTTGTTCTTTTATATAAGAATAAGAAGTGGATAAAGATCGACACTCATGAGCTTTACAATTTCACTCTTTGGGTTGCCTCAAGCCCACCTCAATACAAAGAAGAAGCCGTACAAGCAATAACTAAACTTCTCAAATCGCACATTGTTGCTCTTAACTAATAGGCATATTTCTACCTGCGTAGCCCAAACTTGATGCTCCAAGAAAACCGCATCTGTTTTTTTGTTGCCTTCCGTAAACATAGCCACCCTTAATAATGTTTCCCTATCCCAACATCCAGCCGTAAACATAATCTCATTTTGACATGAATCGTAACTTTTTCATGTTTTTTCTTGTTTATTCTCAATTAGTTACAGCAATTAGCCCATACAGAGTTTAAACTGGCACAGAAACTGCTAGTATAGTATTGTCTCGGAAGCACTATGACAAACATAGACATATTAGGACAACTCGATATCAGCTTTAATCACTGCCTTTGCCTAGGCCTTAACCTTACTCAGCCTCGGCCTTGGCCTCAACCTATTATAATTTAACGTAGGAGGTACACGAAGTGGCTAACAATATCAAGTTTATGAGCATCACCGAAGTCGCCGATAGGATCGGCGTTACCCCTAAAACCATTGTCCGCTGGGAAAAGGCGGGCAAGGTAAAACGCTCCAAGCGCGACTGGCGCGGCTGGCGCGTGTATAACAAAGAAGATTTCCTTAGGCTTAAGGAATTTAAAGAAACTATTATTTATTTTGAGGAGGACGGAGATGGAAATGATAAAGAATAATAAAATATTGTACGTATTAATAACTATCAACCTTTTTGTAGCAAAGCCGGTTCTGGCTCAACAGAATCTCATACAAACTCAAACATCATTCATTGAAAAGCAGGAAAAAGGTCTTTCCAGTCCTACCGTTGACAATTTAAATAATTTTGATCCTTTAACATATTCGCTAGGGCCAGAGGATGTAGTTGAAATTACGGTAATGAACCATCCAGAATTTTCAGGAAAATATGCAATTAATCTTGACGGAATACTTCAATATAAATTTGTCGGTGATATACAAGTAAAAGACCTCACGAAAAAAGAGCTTGAGGAAAAACTAAAATCGATCATCTCAGCGTATGTTATTAATCCCTCAATTAACGTTACTGTTGTTGAATATAAAAGTAAAGTTATTTACGTGCTTGGCGAGGTGAAACAACCAGGAAAATATTATATGCGTTCAGAAAGTATTCCTATCAGAGAAGCAGTGGTACAGGCGGGGTTGCCTCTTCAATCTGCAGCTATGCGTAAATGCCGTATCATCACTCCTGACAAAAACGGCAGGGTAAAAACTCGCAGCGTTGACCTCTATGCAGTATTGTATGGAGGGAATCTTAAGCTTAACTTAGAAATGCACCCAGGAGACGTATTATATGTTCCTTGCACTATTATGGCAAAATTATTTAGAGTCATCAGCCCTGTAACCTCAACGGTTTCAGGAGCCGCTGCTGGCCCAGAAGGAGCAGCTACAGCTAAAACATCCGCAGCCACCTTAGCTCGATAAACTATGAACTCCGAGCTATGAGCCAACACTACACAGGAGACGCAATGGAAAATCAGATAAGTTCAAAATATCAAAATCCACTTGAATACTTAAAAATTTTGTTCCGGCGGAAATGGCTTTTTATAATTCCTGTATTAATAGGACTGGTATTAAGCATTATTGCCTCCTTTGTTATTCCTCCTGTTTATCAATCGACTACGCTTATTCTTGTGGAGGAAGAAAAAATTATCAACCCTCTTATCCAAGGTCTTGCTGTTTCTACAACGGCCTCGCAAAGAATGCAGACTATCCGAGAACAACTTTTAGGGTGGAATAGCCTTGTCGATTTAACAAAAAGGCTGAATCTGGCTAAAGACATTGCTTCGCAACTTCAATTTGAAAACCTCATTTTCAGCTTAAGAAAGAATATTATTGTACAAATGAAGCAGCCTTTTGTTATTCAAATATCCTACTTTGGTAAAAACCCAGAGCAAACAAAACTGGTAACAAAAACATTATCGGATATTTTAGTAAGTGAAAACATGCGTAAGCAAACTAAAGAAACCGATGTCGCCATAGATTTTATAAAAGGCCAACTCTTGGTATACAAACGTAAAATAAAAGAAGGAGAAATAGCTAATTTGGAAGATCAACTTCGAAAATTAATGGTCGATTCCACTGAAAATCACCCCATTGTGAAGGAACTAAAACAGAAGTTAGAAGTTGTAAAAAAAGAACTAGAAAGTGGCAATTACGAAGTCCAGAATATTCCGATTGCTAGTAATGATCCATCCTACCAAATACTAAAAGACGAGTTAGATAAACTTATAAATAGAGATGCAGATCCGTCTAGCGCTTTAGCGTATGCTTCAGATAACAATGATCCGAATAAGTCAATTTACAAATTAATGTTGATGGACAAACTTGAATCCGTAGCTATTCAAGATAAAAACGTTAACGAAAAAATTTATAATATGTTACTGCAAAAACTTGAAACTGCTAAGATTACCCAGCGGCTAGAGGCTTCAAAACAAGGAACTAGATATACCATCATTGATCCTCCAAGACTTCCCCTCAAACCTGCAAAACCAAATAAGTTAATTGTAGTATTTTTGGGATTATTTTTAGGAACTTGCACAGGAGCGGGTTTTGTATTTGGAAAAGAATTCCTCGACCAGTCATTTCTTGATATTGAAGATGTGAAAAACAGCCTAGAACTACCCGTGCTAGGGGGGATATCGCGCATCACTACCACAGAAGAAATAAACAAAGAAAAATACAGGGTAAAGCAATGGCTAATAATCGGTAGTATTGCTGCAACAGTACTTATTATCAGCTCTGTGCTCTACGCGCTATTCAGGAAAT
This sequence comes from Candidatus Omnitrophota bacterium, assembly GCA_028717045.1. Lineage (GTDB taxonomy): Bacteria > Omnitrophota > Gorgyraeia > Gygaellales > Profunditerraquicolaceae > SURF-25. The sequence goes on from JAQUON010000003.1 coordinate 19,610, forward strand.
AACCATTGACTATAGACTATTGACCATAGGCCCATAGCGATAAGGATACGAAATGTACGAAAAATTCTACGGATTTTCTGAAAAACCCTTTAATACCACGCCTGACTCAAAGTTCTTCTACCCAAGCGCCAAGCACACAGAAGCGTTGAATAGCCTCATCTACGCGATTAATGAGAAGAAGGGGTTCGTAGTAATAACGGGTGAGATAGGGGCGGGCAAGACCACGGTTTGCAGGGCTACCTTAAATAAACTCGAACCCAACACAAAGGTTGCCTTGATTACTAATACAAACCTTACCTGCAAAGAACTCATTGCCCAGATCTTAGAGGAATTTGAAGTAGATTACAGGCCAGGCACAAAACAAAAGCTCCTGTCTCAGCTTAATCACTACCTGATTCGTCAATTAGCTGCCGATATCAACCTCGTATTGATTATTGATGAAGCCCAGAACCTCAGCTCAAAAGTCCTGGAAGAAGTAAGGATGCTTTCTAATCTTGAGACAGAAAAAGAGAAGCTTATTCAGATTATCCTTCTCGGCCAGCCACAGCTTAAAGCAAAACTGCAGAACCCAAAACTTGAGCAGTTTCAACAGAGAATTTCGGTATATTATCATATCCCCGGATTGACCAAAGAAGAAACCAAAGATTATATCTTCCATAGGCTAAAGTTAGTCAGTTCAAACGGTGTGGATATATTCTCACCGAAAGCCATGGATATGATTTACGCGTATTCCCGCGGCATCCCGCGCCTCATAAACCTGGTTTGCGACAGCGCATTGCTTTCTGGGTACGTGTATGAAATTAGTAAAATCACGGAAAAGATTATTCACGAAGTCATTTCCGAGCGGGATCTTACTCTTTCGAGTGCTACCTCTGAGCTCCGAGCTATGAGCTCTGAGCTAATCGCGGAACTTTATTGTTGTTCTGACTGCCAGCATTACCTGAATTGCGAAACCAAATGGCTCCGCGGCACCAAGGGCGAGCCCCAGCTCTGCTGCCCCAAATGCCAGGACTATCAGCGCTGTATAGATAATGTTAAAAAAGTAAAACTCAATTAACACTTAACGCACATGAACGCAATACGCTATACGCAATACGCTATACGGAAAAACTAAAGGAGACTAAAAAAATGGGTAAGATAACTGATGCACTACGAAAAGCCGCTCAAGAACGCCTCTCGCGCATCGAGAAATTGGATAAAGGAGAGGAAGTAAAATACCAGTTTATTGCTAAGAAGACAGTCGATTCCAAATTTGACCCGCGCATTGTCACGTTTTACGAGCCAAAATCAACTGTTTCTGAACAATATAGGACATTACGAACCAATCTACAATCCCAGAACCCGAAAAACCCGGTAAGGGCAATTACCATAACCAGCTCAACACATTCGGAAGGAAAAACTATTACTGCAATCAACCTGGCAATTTCCATGGCAAAAGACCTGAACAAGAAACAAATCCTTCTTGTTGATGCTGACTTACGCCGCGCAAGTATGAGTAAGTATTTGGGCGTGAAAGCAGAGCTTGGGCTTGCTGACCTGATATCGAACGGAACAAATATGGATGATACATTGCTTAATTTGGGGATAGACAACTTAACTTTTCTGCCTGCCGGTAAATCTTCGCATAACCCAGCAGAGTTATTTGCGTCAGATAAACTTCCAAAATTGATTTCTCAATTAAGAAGCAAATACGACTACCTCATATTTGATACCCCGCCCATAATACCCGTAACCGACGCAGGGCTTCTGGGAGCCCAGACTGATGGAGTAATTATGGTTATCCAGGCAGAACGGACCCAGAAGGGAGTAGTCAAGCACAGTGAAGGCCTCCTCAAGCAGGCACAAGCCCGGCTTCTCGGTTACATCCTGACCAATATCCAATATCATATTCCTGGGTATATTTATCGCTACCTTTAATTTTTACTCAATACGCAATACGCCATACGCGATACGCAATACGAAAAAATGAGCAAAACTATAAGCGAACTTAAACGATTACAAGAACACCGCCAAAACGGCAATAGCCACGCTACAAATGACGCGTCGCAACCTATAAACGCTGAACGTCGTGGGCAATACGCAATACGCAATACGCAATACGAAGAGCGCCGTACTCCGTACGCCGTACCTAGCGTTATTATGTATCTACTACTAACTCTTAACTTCGCTCTATCCCTAGGGCTATTCGCTTTATTCTATACCTCAAGAACCGAACGCCAAACTACCCTCACCCAGCTTAATTCTACAATTCAGTCTATGGAACGCTCTAACGCAGCCTTACTAAGCTCGTTCGCTAAAAAGTTCAATCAAACGAGCGTCGAGATAGAAAAGGCGTCAAAAAGGACGGAGGAGATGGGGGTAACTGTCAAAGAATTAAACAAGGAGCAAGAAGCGCAACGCTTTGCAATTGAAACCCTTACAAAAGTAAAAAATACACTGTTTAATAGAATAAATTTATTAGAAGCAAATTTAAATTCTAAAAGTAACGAATAAATATTAGATAACTATTTATAGGTGTGCATTAAACAATGTATCAACAAATATATAAAAAATTAATTTCACCGATTCATGAAAACATATTTAAAAGAAGTAAATTTTTAAATTACCTTGGCTTCTTAGAAGAAAGCCAATGGTGGCCCAGAGACAAGCTGCTTAACTTTCAGTGGAAAGAATTACAAAAACTTTTGAAACATAGTTACGAGCAGACCCCCTACTGGTGTGATATCTTTAAAAAACTAAAAATAAAGCCTGAAGACATAAAAAATTACTCTGATTTTCAAAAATTACCTATTATTGAAAAACAGGATATACGCAAGAACAAGAAATCAATGGTTGCCCGTAATTATGCGGGTAAAACTTTTACTAAATCAACAAGCGGTTCAACCGGAATGCCGCTAGAATTGGACTATACCTCAGACAGCTACGATTGGAGAATGGCTGTTTCAAAAAGAGGCTACAGTTGGGCGGGTTGCGAAGATGGGAAAAAACAGGCTTATTTTTGGGGGGTTTCCCTGAACCAGGAGTCAGTATGGAAAAAATACAAAGAAGCCATATATCAGACAGTATTGCGGCAAAAGTATATTAATTGTTATGATTTTACGGAAGAAAAGATGAGATTTACTTTAGATGACCTCAATAAATTTAAGCCGGAAATAATAATCGGGTATGTAAACCCGTTGTATAATTTTGCAAAATATATCAAAAATCTTGGGTCAATAAAATTCAAGCCTAAGGCCGTTATCGCCGCAGCAGAAAAGCTTTATCAGGCCCAGAGAGAAACCATAAATAATGAATTTGATTGCCCCGTATTTAATACTTACGGTAGCAGAGAATTTATGCTAATTGCTTCAGAGTGCCCTGAACATAAGGGCTTACATGTCAACATAGAGAATCTTTTTGTTGAGATAATAAAAGAGGACGGTTCTGCGGCCGGACCGGGAGAAACAGGCGACATTGTCATAACTGATTTACATAATTACGGAATGCCGTTTATCCGCTATCGGATAGGGGATATGGCAGTGGCTTCTGATAAGCAGTGCCCTTGCGGCAGGAAGCTACCACTGCTTGAAGATGTGGTAGGCAGGACCCTTGATATTATCAAAACCCCTGATGGCAGGTTCGTGCCAGGAGAATTTTTTGCGAGATTATTCAGGGAATTCGGTGAAATAAAGCAGTTTCAGGTTATACAGAACCAGCTAGAAACTGTTAAAATAAAAATCATTAAAGAAAGAGAAATTTCTCCTGAAAAGATTGAGTTTATAAGGAAGGGGCTTTCTGAAGTGCTCGGTAAAAATGTTTTAGTTGATATGGAATTTGTTGAAACGATTCCTTTAACTAAAGCCGGAAAATACAGGGTTACCGTATCAAACCTTCCTGCCGAGCCGATATTAAAATAATTCTTATGAAATCATTATCAAATTTATATGATACCGGGATCCTTTTATCTAAGAATTCACTGAAATATGCCTATTCCCTGATACCCCTCAAGTGGCGATTAGGGAAAAAATTCTTTCGAGAACTAGAATTCTTGGAAAAATCTCAATGGTGGTCGGTGCAGGAGCTTGAGCAATACCAAAACGATCAACTTAGGAAATTAGTAGAACATGCTTATAACAACGTGCCATATTATAATCGCTTATTTAGAGATAATAGATTATCTTATTCAGACATAAGAACTATTCATGATTTACCGAAAATCCCGCTTTTGCATAAGGAAACGGTAAAGAATAACTTATCTCTGTTTAAGGCCACAAATTTCAAGCCTAATCAAATGGTTAAATTGAATACGAGCGGCACAACAGGAGAGCCGCTTATATTTTATTATAATAGGCGAATGCGTATGCTGGGGTTTAACGGAACTTTTCTTTGGAGGCATTATGGCTGGGGAGGGCATAAAGTAGGGGAGCGCCGGGCAACTTTATCATGCTGGACAATAAAAGGAAACAGGAATTTTATCTATAATCCCGTTAATAGGCTGCTTGTACTTTCTGCTTATACCCTAAAACACGAGAATGCAGAAAAATACGCAGATAAGATGGCAAAATACCAAATTGAATATTTAGATGGGTATCCCAGCTCTATTGAGCTGCTCACCTCTTTTTTAAAAGAAAAAGGCTTGAAGAAACCGCCTGTTCAATTAAGGGCAATTTTTTGTTGGGCTGAATATTTATATGATTGGCAGCGAAAAAACATAGAGACCTTCTGGGGATGCAAATGTTTTGACCGATATGGGTTAAATGAAAGAGTAATTTGGGGACTAGAGTGCGAAAAGCATGAAGGCCTGCATTTAATTTCTGAATTTGGAATAACCGAGTTTATGAATGACGATAGCGATAAACAATTTAAAAGAATAATTGCTACAAGCTTAACAAATTATGCAATGCCTTTTATCAGATACGAAACCGGAGATGTCGGGAGGCTTCTTGAAAATAAATGCAGTTGTGGCAGGAATTTTCCTCTATTTGAGTTAGGTGGTGGAAGAAAAAGAAATTTCGCTATAGACAAGGACGGTTCATACATTCCTATAGCCAACATAGATATACCGAATGTAAGCGACCATGTCTCACAGTTTCAGTTTATGCAGAATAAGAAGGGGTCACTTACTCTTAGTATAATAAAAAAGTCAACGTTTCAAGATAACGATCTTTAAAAAATAAACAAAAAATTATTAGAAAAATTCGGCAGTAATATGGAGATAGATATACGATTTACGGATTCTGTAAACAAAACTACTAACCAAAAAACCCCTATTTTCATTCAAAATATGGAAGGATTTAAATGAAAAATTTATACGATTTATATAGTTATTGTTCTTCAAGAATTAGATTTAGAAAGAATTATAGTTTTGTTTTAAAAAGCCAGTGGTTTTCGCGGGAAGAAATAGAGAGATATCAAAATAATCGCTTATCCGGCATTGTTAAACATGCATATAAAACGGTACCATATTACAGAAAAATCCTTGAAGAGAATAAAATTGATCCTAAACAAATACAATCCTTAGCCGATTTATCGTTATTGCCTATCACAAACAAAACATTAGTCAAAGAGAATTTTGATGATTTTAAATCAAGCGATTATAAAATATTCAATCCGATTATTCATAATACAAGCGGATCAACTGGTAAACCATTAAAAATACTGATTGATAGGCAAGTGGAATCTCTCGGAGATGCCTTAGTATGGAGGCATTACAATTGGTCCGGTTATATTGCTCCTGAAAAAATAGCTTACCTTAGGATGCCTTTTGGCTATCGTAAAGGCCTAATTGACTCAAAAACACTATATTCGCTTGATCGAACTAAACAAATTATGAAAATCAATTCTGCCTTGCTAAATAAAAATACATTAAAAGAAATTTCCGAGTTATTAATAAAATTCGGACCAAGCCATATCATTACATACCCTTCATTAATAACTGTTCTGGGTAAATTTTTAAAAGAAAATAGAAAATTCAAAATTAGACTGGAATCGGTAATTGCGGGAGGAGAAAAGCTTTATCCTTTTCAACGAGAATTGATAAAAGATGTGTTTGAATGCCCAGCCTTTGATTATTATGGACAATGGGAATATGTTGTATTTGGTTCTGAATGCGAACATCATAATTTACACGTAAATCATGAATTGGGTATAACGGAAATTATAAAAGAGGGAAAGCAATGTAAACCGGGAGAAACCGGTGAGATTGTTGGAACCGGATTTAATAATTATTCTATGCCATTAATCCGTTATGCTACTGGTGATTATGCTTTTTTAAAAAACGAATTTTGTCGATGTAACAGACAAATGCCTATTATCGAAATAGTCGGATCGAGAGAAAAAGATCTGATTATCACTAAATCAGGAATATTTATTATGATGTCGGGCTTACCCTTACAATTAGGGTTAGATTATAACAAAATAAAACAAATTCAATTTTACCAAGATTCTAAAGAAAATTTAATTGTGAGGATAGTTCGAGGTAATAATTTTATAGATTCCGACATACAAACAATCCAAAATGGAATTAAAGACTATCTATTAAATTCAATTAATATCAGCCTTGAATTTGTTACCGATATTCCACGTACCAATAGCGGAAAATATAAATATGTAGACTCTAAGATACCGGTTGATTTCAGTTAGTATATGAAAGAGAATTTATTTATCTATCCAAGTAAAATAGAAGATTATTATAGAAAATTTGGATTAAATTCATTATTGAAAAAAATATTTTTCAAGATGATGTCTCCTTTTTTCATATATTATGAAACAATTACTTTCAGCAGGGAGCTATCTTTAACTCAAAAGGAAATAACGCCAAAAATAAAGGTTGATATAGGCACCTTGCTACCTCAGGATTTGAAATCGCTAAAGAAAATGACGAAAAAACAAGATTCTGTAAATACGAAATTGCAATCGGGTGAGATTTGCTTTGTGGCTAAACATAATGAAAAAATTATAGGATATATGTGGGCAGCATTGGGACCCCAGATTGTTAATTATGTCCCAGAAAGGGTTTATTTAGCTAAAAGCGAGGCCTATATACATGCGGCAAAAGTAGCTCCTGATTATAGAGGTAAAGGTATCTTCCCCGCAATTCTTAATTACATTTGTTCTTCTCTTAAAGAAAAGGGATACCATAAAATAATAGCAAAAGTTTATTCTGATAATGCTGCCTCTATCAAAAGTTTTCTTAAGGCTGGATTTTTAACAATTGAAAAAGTCAAACACCTTGGTTTGTTTTTTGATAAAAAGGTTTTTTATACTATAAAACCAATAAAAAATAATTAAAAGAAAAATATATATGCATGATAAGAACCGAACCCCCTGCGTTGTTTTAGGCCTTGGAGTAAACGGCCTTGGCGTTGTAAGAAGCCTGGGAAGAGAGCACACACGCGTAATAGGCATATATACCCGGAAAGGGGAGCTCGGCAGACACAGCAGGTATTGTAAAGCTATAAAATTCCCTCTACTTGAGAAAAATAGCCAGGAGTTTTTGGATAAACTATGCAACTTGGGAAGTAGCCTTGGTAAAGCAGTAATTTTCTCCACTAATGATAAATACGTCCAATTTGTCTCTGATTTCCGGGACAAGCTATCTGAATACTTCTTAATGAATCTACCTGAAAAAGACATTGTTGCAAAGATGAATTCCAAAGACGGGATAAGAGAATTGGCCCAGGCATGCGGAGTGACAATACCCCAAACAAAGCAAATTAATTCAAAAGCTGATCTTGAGCATGTAAATAAACATTTTAATTTCCCCGTGCTTATTAAGCCATTCAAAACTTACAATAATGAATACTTTAAAGGAAAGAAAAATCTAATAGTGCAATCTCCTAAAAAACTAACTAGCATATATGAGTCCGCCACAGGCTTGTTTTCTACTTCTTTGGCCCAGGAGATAATACGAGGAGGCGACAATCATATTATAATGCCATCTTTCTATTTTGATAAAGAATCGCGCCCTCTTGCTTCTTGCACTACCAGAAAAGTTCGTCAGTATCTGCCTGATTATGGCATAGCCTGTTATCTGAAGACAGAAGAAGTGCCAAAAGCCGAAGAAATAGCGTTGTCATTTTTACAAAAATTAAAATTTAAAGGAATTGTGCTTTTAGAATTCGCTGAATCAGTTAAAACAGGTGACTATTATTTATTGGAAGCGAACTTAAGGTCATGTTACGTAAATCAATTATTTAGCGATTGCGGTATAAATTTTTCTTATATTAATTATCTCTACTTAACAGATCCTTCTTTATTACAGGGCCTCAAATTCAAACAAAAGAATGGGATATATTGGATAGATTTCCTTAGGGACTTGGCTTCATTTAGTAGAAAACATAAACAGAAAAAAATAACATTTTTTCACTGGTTAAAAACCGCGCTAAAAGCCCGGTCATTTGCAATTTTTGCCTTTGATGATCTACTGCCGGCTTTTGTATCTCTTTTCCTATTTATAAGAG
>JAQUON010000004.1:0-23309 GCA_028717045.1 Candidatus Omnitrophota bacterium
GTAAAAATACATAAGGGGGTGGTCCTGTGGCTGACAAGAAAAAGATCCTGGTTATCGATGACGAAGAAGACATCTGTCAATTCACCAAGTCGGTGCTGGAAAAGACAGGCCGGTTCGAAGTAAACTACACTACCAAGTCTCAGGAAGGCCTTGCCCTGGCAAAATCATTCCATCCGGATTTAGTGCTACTGGATGTATTTATGCCTGAAATGGACGGAGGCGATATCGCAGCAGCCCTGGCACAGGACAAGGCTACCAAGGACATACGTGTCGTATTCTTGACCGCACTTGCGTTAAAGAGCGAAGTGGAGGAGGGCGCCGGAGAGATTGCAGGCCATCCTTTTATCGCAAAGCCCGTGACCAGCGACGAACTCATTATGCGCATTGACCTGTTGCTTAGGCAATAGCTAAGGCCCTATATCCACCCCGTCATTCTTATTCTCTATACTACTCACCGCGCAGTATGAATGTATTGGGATTGGTCCAATCGCGGCGTTCCGTACGAAAATATAAAAAGCAAATTCCCCCCGATGCCGTTATACGGTCTGTCTTAGAGGCGGGCCGCTGGGCACCTTCGGGCCTCAATAATCAGCCGTGGCGGTTCCTTGTAGTCGAAGATACCGCAGTCAAAAATAAACTCGCCTCTTTTACCAAATACGGACGCATCATAGAAGAAGCCCCCATTGCGATTGCGGTATGCCTTAGTCTCAAAGATTCTTACCATAGAGAAAAAGACCTTATGGCAGTCGGCGCCTGTATCCAGAATATGCTTTTAGAGGCGCATTCGCTGGGGTTAGGCGCCTGCTGGCTGGGAGAGATCCTCAATAGGAAAGAAGAGGCATCCCATTGCCTTGGCCTTCCCGGAGGGCTTGAGCTTGCCGCGATAATAAGCCTGGGCTACCCGGAGGAACCCCTTAAGGCAGGGAAACGGAGGATGCTTAAGGACTCAATAATTACAGAAAAAAGTTGAAACTTTTCTTATGCGTGCGCGTTTAATAGAGTGGAGAAGAGGAAGGGCTTAAAAAGTGCAGAATATGAGCGACGAAGAGCTGATGTGTAAATATCAAGAAGGGGAAATGAACGCCATGGATGAGCTTCTCATCCGCTATAGGAACCCACTCTACCGCTTTGCGCTGCGCTTAAGCCGTAATGCAACAGAAGCACAAGATATTGCGCAGGAAGTTTTTCTTAAAATTCATCAGTTCCGTAACGAGTATAGGCCGATCGGCAAGTTCCGGACGTGGATATTCAGCATTGCGCACAACCTTTGCATCAGCAGGATGCGCAAAACGAAATGGCTGGTATTCTGGCCGAGGAAACACGATGCACCCGATGAATTGATGGATTTTGAAAGCCCGGACCCTTCTCCGCAACAGGTAGCTTCGGGCAACGAGATGTCCGAGATAGTGAAATGCTGCATCCAAGGCCTGCCTTTTCTCCAAAAAGAAGCCTTGATTTTGAGAGAATACGAAAACCTGGATTACCGGGAAATAGGACAAATATTACACAAACCCGTAGGCACAGTCAAGACCTTGCTCTACAGGGCTAGGGTTCAGTTGAAAAATAAACTTCTTCCTTATATGGGACCCGAAGGAGGATATAATGTTTAGGCGACATGTAATAAAAGAATTGAGTGCGTATCTTGATAACCAGCTCTCCGAGCGACGGGCTAAAACGGTGAAGGCTCATTTGGACAGTTGCGCGGTATGCACTCAAGAACTTTTTAGGCTTAAGAAGCTTTCAGAGGCGCTTAAGACATGGTCGCTTCCTGGCCTTAGCCCTGATTTTGACAACGGGGTAAAAAACGAGATTGTGCGTGCGGAATTAGAAAAAGGCGAGGTTACCATGAAAAAGAGGACAGTAGCTATTTTGATTCCTTCCAGCGTATTAGCCATGATTCTGGTGATTGCATTTTTAGGCTCAATGCAACTGTACGTAAAAAGAGGGATGCAAGGAAGATTTAAGAGCGCGGCAGACGAAATCAAAGAATCATACAGTCAACCTGTTATACGTCTCTCGGGAGGCAGCAAGCAGCAACATGCTGATGCCTCATACGGGCCCTATGATGTTAACGGTGTGGGCGGCAGCATCACGCGCAGTGCCAAGATGGTGAGTGGCGTAAAAAGCAGCATGGGTGATGATAGAAGCTGGGGAGAAGAAGGTACGTTGAGTGTTACTTCGAGCAGGGAATATGCCTCGCAGACAGAGCCAGCGTCTGGGCAAGGTTCGATCATCGTAGTTGAGCCGGTCCTTCCTGCTACCGGCGAAGGAGAAAAAATTATTCGTACCGCAAACGTCAGTCTTGAGGTTGAAGACGGCAAGGAAGCGTTTAAGAAAGCCTCCTTGATTTGCCAGGAGCTGGGCGGATACCTCGCTTCTTCAAACTTTTACAAAGACAAAGAAGGCAGGCAGGGAGGCACGATTACCATGCGCATCCCGAAGGATCAATTCCTCATTGCGCTCGATAGAATTAACTCCTTAGGTAAGGTAGAAAGTTCTTACGCCAACAGCCAGGATGTCAGCCAGGAATATGCCAATCTCAATACCCAGCTTGGGACCGCGATGATCGTGTATAACAAAATGCTTGAAGCGCTGCAGAAAAGGCAGGTGTCTATTCCTGAAGCCATGCGGCTTGAATCTGAATTGACCCCTATACGTAAGCGTATAGAGGATTTAAAGAATAAGGTCGAGTACCTTAACAACGCAGTTTCCTTTACCACTATTACCGTGAATTTCCGCGAGCCTAAGGTATCAGAGAAGGTGCTTAGGGAAAGCAGGCGCTCCATTCAGGAGAATATGCTTACTGCCAGGATTAATTTCTTAAAGCTCCTTGGGAATATCATCAAGAATATACCGGCTATCATCGGGATAACTTTGTTTCTTTCGACGGTGCTGGCTATTGCGTATCTATTCGTGCATCTGGTTATCCGCCTCATTAAACGCGGATAACCGTGTGAGAATAAGGCTAGGATTTTTATTATCTTTCATCCCTAGCCTTATTCCTTTTTAAAATAATTTTTCCTTTGGAAGACACGATAAAAATCATATCGCGCATAAAAAGGCAGGTGAGGCAATTCGCCCTGCCTTCCGTTACCATTACCTCCCGCACAAAAGACCCCTACCTTGTGTTGATATCCTGTATTTTAAGCCTGCGCACTAAAGATAAAGTTACGCACCAGGCAGGCAAGCGGTTATTTGCGCTTGCAGACACCCCCAAAAAGATGATACAATTATCTGCGGCAAGGCTTGCGCGTATAATCTATCCCGTTGGTTTTTACCGCACCAAGGCAAAAACTATTATTGCGCTCAGCCGTAGGCTGCTCAGTGATTTTGCGGGGAAAGTCCCCCGGGCACAGGAGCAATTGCTGGGCCTTGAAGGGGTAGGCAGGAAAACTGCGAATTTGGTATTAGGCCTTGGGTTTGGAGTTCCGGCAATCTGCGTGGATACGCATGTGCACAGAATCTCTAACCGGCTCGGCTGGGTCAGGACAAAAACACCAGAACAGACCGAAGAAGCCCTGATGCGGCGTATTCCTAAGAAATACTGGATTATGCTCAATACCGTCATGGTTGCGTTCGGCCAGCATATCTGTGTCCCGGTATCGCCGTTTTGCAGTAAGTGTACTGTGCAGCCATGGTGTGCGCAGCGGGCAGTAACGCGAACGCGCTAAAATATACATATGCAGATCATTACTGAAGAAATCAGGCTTTCTACCAAAGGCAACCCCGACCTCCTGAACATTACCGATGCGGTATCCAAAGTCTTATCTTCTTCAAAGCTTGCGCAAGGCATGATGTCGGTGTGTGTGGTGGGTTCAACCGCAGCCATTACCACGTTTGAATATGAGCCTGGATTGATCGAGGATATCAGGGAATTATTTGAGAAGCTTGTCCCTCAAGGGAAACATTACCGCCACGATGAGACATGGGGCGATGCAAACGGGTTCAGCCATCTCAGGGCAAGCCTGCAAGGGCCTTCTTTGATTATTCCTTTCAAAGACGGCAAGTTGCTTCTGGGGACATGGCAGCAGGTAGTGCTTGCGGAATTCGACAACCGGCAGAGAAAACGCCGGGTGATTGTGCAGCTCATAGGCGAATAAATGAAGAAATTCCTTAACCTTTGGCTTCCTCCCTGCGCATGGGCGGGCTTTATCTTTTACCTCTCCGGCATCCAGTCCCTTACCACCAATCTTGGCGTATGGGATTTTATTTTACGAAAAATCGCCCATGTCAGCGAATATTTTATCCTCACCATGCTTATATACCGCGCATTTAAAAATTCCTTCAGGCTTAAAACGATGTGGCTTCTGGCGTGGCCTGTGTGTATATCGTTGGGCTATGCGCTCACTGATGAGTTTCATCAGAGTTTTATCGCAACAAGGTCGGGCAACAGCGCTGATGTGGTTATTGACGCGGCAGGGATAGCGTTATTTTACGCATTACTTCCCATTTTTAGGAACGCAGCCTTTCTGACCTATGGTAAAGACTAAGATAATCGCCACACTTGGCCCTGCCTCTTTGCGCCAGGGCGTCCTGCGCGCTATGATGCGTGCCGGGCTTGATGTGGCAAGGCTTAATTTCTCGCACGGTAGTTTGGGCGCTAAGCGCGCCGCAGTTGCATTAATAAGGAAGATTAATAAGGACAACCGCAGGCACATAGAAATTTTAGGAGACCTGGAAGGATACCGTATCAGGGTAGGAAGGCTTAAAAGCCCCGTGGAGTTAAAAAAAGGCCAGCGTCTGTATCTTGTCCAGAGCGATACCGCAGGTGCCCATTCACGGATCCCGTTCGATTACAAGGGGGACCTTAAGGTTATAAAAAAGGGGCAACGCGTATATATTGACGACGGGAATATCGAGTTAGCCGTAGAAGGGCATTCGGCGAGGCAATTAAATACGGTAGTAACCAGGCCGGGGATACTGAAGGAAAGAAAAGGGATTAACATCCCGGGGGCAAGGCTTACTTTTTCAGGCATGACTGCAGGAGATAGGGCAGCGTTAGAGTTCTGCGTTGCAGAGAAAATCGACTACGTTGCCCAGTCTTTTGTAAGGTCTGCCCAAGATATGGAGCGGGTGCGGTCGTTGCTAAAATACCGTTTGCCAAAATGCCGCCTTATCGCCAAAATTGAGAATCAGGAAGGCCTAAAAAACCTGGATGAGATAATTTCCGCCTCCGACGGCATTATGATTGCCAGGGGAGACCTGGGGGTATCGTTACCGATTTATATGGTCCCCATATTCCAAAAAGAGATTATTAAGAAATGCAAGAAAGCGCGCAAGTTCGTCATTACGGCGACACAGATGCTTGAGAGCATGACCGAGCACCCCAGCCCTACGCGCGCCGAGGTCAGCGATGTGGCAAATGCCATACTGGACGGTTGCGGCTACCTTATGTTATCGGCTGAGACGGCGGTGGGCCGGTACCCGGCGCAAGCGGTCCGCATGATGAATGCGATAAGCAAGGTTACTGAAAGGTATATGTCTTTGCGGGGCAAAGGATGATTCAAAAAGGCATCGCTACGTTTACTCTCGATTACGGAAAATGCCCGAAATGGCTATTTGACCGCATGGTGAAATTAGGCAGAGAGATGGCCTGGGTGCTTGTGAAGGAGTATGGCCCGGATGAGTTTGTGAAAAGGATTGCCGACCCTGTATGGTTTCAGTCGCTGGGCACCGTGCTTGCATTTGATTGGAACGCCTCAGGGCTTACTACGATCCTTACGGCTGCCTTAAAGGAGGCATTGCGCGGCCAGGAAAAGAATTTAGGCATTTTTATTTGCGGGGGAAAGGGCAAGACTTCCCGCAAGACGCCTGACCAGATCAAAGAATGGGGAGAGCGGTTAAGCCTGCCGGAGGCAAAAGTCAACAACCTGGTGTATAATTCCCGGATGGCCGCGAAGGTCGATAGCGCGCTCGTGCAGGACGGCTTCCAGATCTACCACCACAGTTTTATCTTTTCAAGGCATGGCGCATGGACGGTAGTGCAGCAGGGCATGAATACGATACATCAAACTGCCCGGCGTTACCACTGGTATTCTGAGTCGATCTCTGACCTTGTGTGCGAGCCACATTCAGGGATTATCAGCCAGGTCCGGGTGCCTACGCTTGACCTGACCGCAAAAACGAGCCAAGAGACCCGCAGCATGAGCACCGACTTGGTTAAGGGAGGCTACCGCAGCCTCATGAAGGATATCCAGATTTTGAGAAAACATACAAGCGGCGTCTCCAGTATGGTCTCGCTTGAAAAAGGAGATTCTCGCCTCACAGTGCTTAAACTTGAAAATAAGGAATTCCGCAGGCATCCGGTGGTATTTGAAGATTTCTCCCGCAGCCGCTACCTTGAAAAGATACTTTTCAAGGTCTGCGACATACAGCCGGATAATTATGAAAAAATCGTAGCCCTTGAAGGGGTGGGCCCCAAGACCATGCGCGCGTTAAGCCTGGTATCCGAGGTGATCTACGGCGCTAAGCCTTCTTATACCGACCCTGCGCGTTATTCCTTTGCGCACGGAGGCAAGGATGCAACGCCGTATCCGGTTGATTGTAAGACCTACGATACGACCATTGGTTTTTTTTCCCGTCTCGTGCAGAAGATGCGGCTGCCGTTTTATGAAAAGCAAAAAATTTTGGCAAAATTAACGAGGTAACCCGGTGAAAACACAAATCTACTACCATGATACGGACTGCGGCGGGGTTGTCTATTACGCCAATTACCTGAAATACCTTGAAGAAGCGCGCACGGAGTTTTTCGCCGAACGTAACATCCGTATGAAAGAGCTTATTGCGCACGGCAGCCATTTTGTAGTCGCTCGCCAGGAAATAGATTACAAGTCGCCTGCCGCCTACGGCGACGTGCTTGAGGTTTCAAGCAGGATCCTTGAGCTCTCCGGAGTGAAGCTGCTCTTTGCCCATGAGATAAAAAATCAGGAAGGCCGGGTGGTCGTCCAGGCAAAGACCTTGCTCGTCTTTGTGGATAAGGGCCTTAAACCCGCGGCGATCCCGCAAGACATAAAAAAGAAACTGGAGCAGAAATGATACTTAACCGCCAGGAGATAGAGGCACTGATACAGGAGAAAGCGCTGGTCTCGGATTTTATTGATTTAGCGACCCAGTTGAACCCGAACGGATTTGACATGACTGCTGCCAAGGTCTTTGAGTTCGGCGAGGCAGGCGCGCTTGATTTTTCAAACAAAGAAAGGAACATCCCTGAAGGCAAGGAAATCCCCGCGCAGAAACAGAAGCCCCAGGATACATTCGGCTGGTGGCATTTGAAAAGGGGCGTCTATAAGATAAGGACAAATGAAACGGTGAAACTTCCTTTGGACCTTGTCGCGCTGGGGTATTCGCGCAGTTCGTTATTAAGGGCGGGGGCATTTACCCAGCACGCGGTCTGGGATGCTGGTTTTCGCGGGAAGAGCGAGTTTGTCCTTTGTGTAGAAAATGAAAAAGGTCTCCTGCTAAAACAGAATGCGCGCATTGCCCAGCTTGTGTTTATGCGCATGCGCCAGGTCAACGAAGGCTATAAAGGAAAGTACCAGGATACATAACGCCTGAGGTGGCATATGCAGATAAAGGTAGAGAAGTTAAGCCGCAAGGAATTGGAGGCAAGAGGTGTTTTTTCCTGGCCGATATGGGAAAAAGAAGTATCGCGCTTCGACTGGTATTATGACAGCACTGAAGAATGTTATTTATTGGAGGGTAGTGTTGAGGTCAGGGCAAAGGACGGCACAAAAACGGCATTCGCTAAAGGCGACTTCGTGACTTTTCCGAAAGGGTTGTCTTGTGCCTGGAATATAACGCAGGCGGTGCGCAAGCACTATAATTTTAAGTAAGCCATGAAGAAAAATCAAAAATCACTAATTTGTTTTTTGTTAATATGCATGCATATGGCAATATTCGCAGGGTCGCTCTACGCCGATACCGTATACTTAAAGAACGGCAGGAGCCTTGAGGGATTTATCAAAAGCGAGGATGAAGAAGGGCTTTTGTTGGACGTAGGCTTTGGGACGGTGGGTTTACGCAAGGACCAGGTCGAACGGATTTATCGGTCCAGCGAAGAAGAGTCATTCTTGTTGCGAAAAAAATGGCTTCAGCAAAAAGCCGCCAAGCCACCCGAACCCAAACAGCAGGGCAACGCAAAAGACGCTCCACGCACGCAGCAGGTTGCCTTATCGCAGGAAGCCGGCCACGTATTTGTGGATGCCTTACTCAACAAAAAGGTAAAGGCCCGCCTGCTTCTGGATACCGGGGCATCGGTGATTGTGCTGTCGGCTGCTATCGGAAAACAACTCGGCGTCAATATGAAAAAAGATAAAAATATCGTCACACTTCAGATGGCAGACGGCCGTAAGACCGAAGCGAAATTTGTTTCCCTTGGATCAGTGAGCATCGAAGGGGCTGAGGCGAAGGGCGTAAGCGCTGCGGTCATGCTTGATTCCGGTGACGCAAGCTATAAGGACGGACTTTTGGGCATGTCATTCTTAAAACAGTTCAATTTTACCGTTGACCAGAAAAACAGGAAGCTTATCCTGGATGAGGTGCGATGAAGTCATATACCAAGTATCTTGAGTTTAACACCAAGAACCGCAAGGCGTTTATCAATATTACCCCTGAGGTGGAAGAGGCGCTTACGCAAAGCAAGATACGCCAGGGCTTATGCCTGGTGAATGCCATGCATATTACCTCAAGCGTTTTTATCAATGACGACGAAGAAGGCCTGCATCGCGATTTCGACACGTGGCTTGAGTGGCTTGCCCCGTTTTCGAAAGAGAAATATCGGCATAACCTCAGCGGAGAGGATAACGCCGACGCGCATTTGAAAAGGACCATTATGGGCAGGGAAGTGGTAGTCGCAGTCACCGAAGGTAAACTCGATTTCGGCCCATGGGAGCAGATATTCTACGGAGAATTCGACGGGCAGCGTAAAAAGAGGGTGCTGGTTAAGATAATCGGGGAATAGCGCATAAGCGCAAATCTTAAATCCCAAACTCTAAATCCTAAACAAATCCCAATGTTCCAAATCCCAAACAGGTTCGTTTAAAACATTGAGATTTGAAATTTAGAGCTTGTTTAGAATTTAGGATTTCGGATTTAGAATTTAACGATTGGGGCGGCTATGAAGATCAATGATACTGAAATCAAAGTTACGAAGGGCGATATTACCGAGCTGAAAGTTGATGCAATCGTGAATGCCGCCAACAACAAATTAGTCATGGGCGGCGGGGTTGCCGGCGCAATCAAGAAAAAAGGCGGCAAGGATATTGAGGAAGAGGCATTAGAAAAAGGCCCTATCGAGGTTGGCCAGGCAGTGGCAACCAGGGCCGGCAAGCTGCCTGCGCGCTATGTAATTCATGCTGCGACCATGGCCATGGATTTTAAGACCGATGAAGCCAAAATCCGTTTCTCCTGCCGCAATGCGCTTAAAGTCGCAGAGGGGTTAAGGGTTGCCTCGGTCGCATTCCCTGCGCTTGGGTGCGGTGTAGGCGGGTTCCCTCTTTTGGCTTCGGCAAAGATTATGGCGCAGGAGGTATTTAAGCATATCCGGGAGAACAAGACATGCCTTAAAGAGATTATTTTTTGCCTCTATGACCAAGAGGCGTACGTGTCGTTTGAAGTAAATGTGTTCCGGTACTTAGACTACATAGCGAACCAGCTAAAAACCCCTTTTGTGACCGTGGATGCAATTATAGAAATGGGCGACGGCATAGTGATTATAGAACGGAAAAACCCTCCCTTTGGCTGGGCGTTGCCGGGAGGCTTTGTAGATTACGGGGAAAGCCTTGAGGATGCTGTTACGCGGGAAGCCAAAGAAGAAACAGGGCTGAGTATCCATGGCCTGGTGCAGCTGCATACGTATTCTGACCCCTTGCGTGACCCAAGGTTCCACACCATCGGGACGGTTTTTATTGCCAGGTCCTGCGGTATGCCGGAGGCGGGAGATGATGCTGCCCGGCTTAAGGTTGTACCTTTGGCAGAACTAAAGAAGCTGCAATTTGCATTTGACCACAAGAAAATTATCGAGGATTACCTGCAGTTCAAAGAAGGGAAGCCGCCATTTCAGCCTCTTGCGTGAAACGCATAGCCGTCCTGGTTTCTTTGGTTTTTTTTGTAGCCTATTCCTGGGCAAGCGAGAAGAAAAAAATCTGCGTGCAAAATACCTGTATCGTTGCCGAGGTTGTCCGTTCCGGGGCTTTGCAGCAGCAGGGTTTATCGGGAAGAGAAACACTCAGCGACACAGAAGGCATGCTTTTTGTATTTGCGCAGGAAGCAAGGTATAGTTTTTGGATGAAGGGCATGAAGTTCAGCCTGGATATTATCTGGATTGCCCATGACGGAACGATTGTCGATATAAAGGAACAGCAGAGGCCTTGTGAGGCGCCCTGCGAGAGCCTTGTCCCCGCTAAAAAAGCGCTGTATGTGCTTGAAGTAACTGCCGGATTTGCCGAGAGGCATAATATTACGGTCGGTTCAAAAGTGCGCTTTTAGCCTTCCCTGAGCTGTTTTTCCGCGTCTACGATATCGCGGTTAATAACCCTGATTGTTTCTTTAACCCTCTCTTTTAGGATATACGAGGATGCCCTTGAATCGTAAATCTCTCTTAACACCTGTATCGCCATCCTGAAATAACGCACCACTTCCCCCTCGTCGACATCGCAGCATTGAAGGATTTTGTCGAAACTCCCCCCCCGCAGCCACGCCTCCACGGTATTGCTTAAGTGGAAATACGGGAATTTGCTAAAAGGGTATATTTTGTATTTGCGTTCTTTCGATTTTATCTGTTCGTACACTTCTTCCGTAAAAATCTTTATCCGGCGGCTTGGCTTTGAGAGGCCGGGGAAATGCTGGTTTTTTCTCGGCTCAAACACGACTGCCGCAGCGAGTATGCCGAGCCCGAACTCATCAAGCTGCTCCAGCAGATTTTGTTCATAACATTCCGATAACAGCAATTCATAACCGTATACCGACTTTGCGAACAGCCCTTTTTGTGTGAGGGTATTTTTTTCTATATACCCCAGCTCTTTGAGCAGTTTTAGTTTCGCTTCCATCAGCCGCAAGGCCTCTTTCTGCTGGTGTTTTCCGGTCTGGAAATAATGGAAGGAGAGAGGATAGATTTTAAAAAGCCCTTCTTTATATTTTTCATAGAGGTTCAGTATCGTTGCATACGAGGTATTAAACTGGCTTTTTACGGTTTCCGGCTCCCCGTAGATAATATGCTTAGTCTCCTCAAGGCTCGTCCGGGCAAGGTTTAAGCGACAATACACAAACCCCTCGTTATCTATCCCCCGCCTTCCGGCCCGGCCCGCCATTTGGTAGAAATCCCTGTTTTTTAAATTCCTCACATAATGCCCGTAGAATTTTCTTAACCCATCGAAGATGACGGAGCGGCTCGGCATATTGATGCCGAGGGCGAAGGTTTCGGTGGTAAAAATTACCTTTAAGAGCTTGCTGGTAAAGAGCCGTTCGATTACTTCTTTAAGGGTGGGCAGCATCCCTGCGTGGTGAAAGGCGATCCCTTTTCTGATCAGCGCGCGCAGCTCCTGCGCGCTTCTTTCCTGTGTTAAATCAAACCGCTTGCAGAGAGATTCATAAAGCGAGAGTATTGCGGCTTGCTGGGTGGGGTTGAGAAAATTGAATGTTGCCAGGTCCTTGGCGAGCTCTTCCGCCCTTTTTCTTCCAAAGACAAAGTAGATACAGGGGAACCCTTCTTTTACGCGCAGGTAGTCGATTAACGTGGAAAGTTTGTTCTGCCGTCCATGGCGCATCCGTTTGACCGCGTGTAACTGGCTTGTGATTTCATTTTGGCATTGGAAGAGGAAATGCAAGGGCACAGGCCTTTTTTCTTCAATAACGGTTTTAAGCGGTTTGTTATGTATGGATTCTATCCATTGCGCAAGCTGGCTGATGTTGGGGATAGTGGCGGAGAGTCCCAGGATTTTCATGTGCGCGGGTAGGAACATCAGGGACTCTTCCCAGACAGTGCCCCGCTGGGGATTATCGAGATAATGGATTTCGTCAAAGATAACCCAGGAATAAGGCGTGAGGCTTTCAGGCTCATCAAGGACTTTATTGCGGAAAATCTCGGTGGTCATAATCAAAACCGGAGCCGACTGGTTCATCGAAACATCTCCGGTGAGAATCCCTATGCGCTCGCCGAATTGATGCTGGAAATCACGGAATTTCTGGTTCGAGAGGGCCTTGATAGGCGCGGTATAGATGACCCCCTGGTTTGCCGGGATGGATTCGGTAATAATATGTTCGGCTATGGCGGTTTTGCCTGCGCCTGTCGGCGCTGAGACAATGACGGAGTAGCCTTGGTTTATGTATTCGATCGCCTCTTTCTGAAAACGGTCGTATTCCATGCACCCATTATAATGTAAAACTATTGCTTTATCTATTATTAAATAGTACAATAAAAAAAGCACTTGTATCGGAGAAAGCGATGAAAGATGCCGTAAAAGCATTCGGGTTTATAGCTGTGGTCTGCCTTGTTGCGGCAATAGGGTTTAACCGCTATTCTGCGAAAAGGATTGCAGTTGGCAGCAGCGTAATCGCCCCTTCCGAAGCCGGCAATAAGCATGCCTATTCAAGCGTCTTAGTAACAAAGGTTATTGACGGGGATACGTTGCGCCTTGAGGGCGGGGAGCGAGTGCGCCTTATCGGCATTGATACCCCGGAGATGCACGATTCGCAGAAATTACACCGCGACAGCCGAAAGTCAAAGCAAGACATAGAGACCATTAAAGCAATGGGCAGAAGGGCGTATGCGTTTACAAGGCAATTGGTTGAGGGTAAAAGGATAAGGCTTGAATTTGACGCCGAGAAAAAAGACCGCTATGGCCGCCTGCTTGCCTACGCCTATATAGATTTAGGCTTGGCCGGAGACCTTAAGCCGCAAGAAGGTATTTATTATACCCATGATTACGGAACCTCAATTTTTGTGAATGCCAGCATAGTGGCATCCGGATACGCCGACCTTATGACGTACCCGCCGAATGTAACATATGCGGATTTATTCTTAGAGTTATACAGGCAGGCCAGGGATAATAACCGGGGGCTGTGGAAAAATTAGAACCGTAAGTTCTCGCTAAAATTCAAGAACGGACCAGAAACTTTACGCGGAGGCAATAATGTTACGATATCTGACTGCAGGTGAATCGCACGGAAAGGGACTGATTGCGGTGTTAGAGGGCATGCCGGCCGGCTTGAAGATAGAGCCGGCTGCGATTAACGCCGAATTGAAGCGCAGGCAGGCAGGCTTTGGCCGAGGCAAGCGCATGCAGATCGAAAATGATAAAGCGGAAGTGGTCTCGGAGCTGAGGAGGGGCATTTCCCTGGGCAGCCCGATCGCCCTGCTTATCAAGAACAAGGATTTTAGTATTGATAGCTTACAGCGGATCGTATGCCCTCGCCCGGGCCACGCGGATTTATCCGGATTGTTAAAGTACGGATTTACCGATGCCAGGGATGTGCTGGAGCGCGCTTCGGCACGCAGCACTGCGGCTACCGTAGGGATAGGCGCGTTATGCAAAATCCTGTTGCGCGAATTCCGCATTACGCTGGGTAGCGGTGTTGTGTCTGTAGGCGGGAGCAAAACCTCTAAAGCCATCAAAGAAAAAATACAGCAGGCCGTTATGCATAAAGATACCGTGGGCGGGATCTTTGAGGTAGTTGCAAGAGGCGTGCCTGCGGGATTGGGCAGTTATGTGCAGCCTGACAAGCGGCTGGACAGCCGGCTTGCAGGTGCAGTGATGTCCATACCGGGTATTAAGGCAGTGGAAATCGGCCTGGGGTCCGGCTATGCGCAGAAGTTCGGGTCAGAAATCCACGATGCGATTTATTTCTCCAAATCCAAAGGATTTTACCGCAACACTAATAACGCCGGAGGCATTGAGGGCGGTATTTCAAACGGAGAGGACGTCGTATTAAGGGGTTGTATGAAGCCCATTTGTACCCTCATGAATCCCCTTGATTCCGTGAATATCCGAAGCAGGCATCCAGCAAAAGCAAGTGTCCAGCGTTCTGATATCTGCGTCGTTGAATCGGCAGGCATTGTCGCAGAATCCGTGGCCGCATACGTGCTGGCAGACGCGTTATTAGAGAAATTTGGCGGCGATAGCCTTTCGGATATCAAAGCCGGTTATGCCCGTTACCTAAAAAGAATCCGTTAGAAATCCTCTCTTCTTTCGTCAGTTAATGGCGAAGGAGGTGAGAGAGATGGCAGAAGGTATCGAGCTAGAGGTAGTGCGGTTGTTCCGTTTTGAAGGCGATTCTAAGGTAAAGGCATTCGTGGATATCGCAGTAGGCGATTTCATAGTGCGGGGCCTGCGCCTTGTACAGGGGCAAAAAGGATTGTTTGTAGCCATGCCGCAGGAGAAGTCCAAGGATGGCAAATGGTACAATTCTTTTTATCCCAAAACCAAAGAGGCCCGGAATTCCCTTCAGGAAATAGTGTTGTCGGCATACGAAGCATAAAAAGCATGAGGCCAAGGCTAAGGTTGAGGTTAAGTTCAACCTTAGCCTAAGCCTTAACCTTGACCTTGACCTATGAACAACATCTATCTTATCGGTTTTATGGGCACCGGCAAGAGCGTGGTGGGCCAGGAACTTGCGCGCCAGCAAAAAAGCAAATTTATTGACCTTGATGTTTTGATTGAAAAAAAGGAAGGCCGGCCCATCGTCGATATCTTTGCCGAAAAAGGAGAGCCCGGCTTCCGTAAAATCGAATCGTGCACGTTAAAAGAAGTGAGCGCACACAGTAATACGGTAGTCTCCTGCGGCGGAGGCATTGTACTGAATGAAGCAAACATAGATATTATGAGAGAAACCGGCTTTATGATTTGTCTTACCGCTGCAGTCGATGTGATCCTGGAGAGGACCCGTGTGTATGCGCACAGGCCGCTTCTGAATGTCCCCTCCCCCAAAGAAACAATAGAATCGCTATTGAAAGTGCGCGCGCCTTTTTATGCGCGTGCCGATATGACCGTCGATACTTCCCAGAAATCGATAAAGGAAGTTGTGGAGGCGGTGCGGCTATTTATTGCGAAGAATAGTGGATAGGCGGGAAGCCCTTATAGGCTTGAATTTGATAGGCTCTATCGGCACTGCGCGCCTTAAGAGGTTGCTTGAGGTTTTTGCGTGCCCGCAAGAGATCTTTTGTTCGCCTGCGGGCGTGCTCGCCAGGGTTTCTGGGATAGGTCATGCAATCGCCTCAAAAATCACTTCCTTACAAGAGGAGGAGATCTTTAAAGAAACAGGGTTGGCCAAGGCATACGGCCTTTCGATTTTGACCTATGAAGACGAGGGGTATCCCAAGAACCTCAAGAATATTTTTGATCCGCCAATAGTGCTTTACGTAAAAGGCGGCATTCAGGATTGCGACGCGCATAGCATCGCAATCGTAGGAAGCCGCCGCGCATCTTGTTATGGCCTTGCTGCTGCAGAAAGATTGGCCGGCGAGTTGGCAGGGTTAGGCATAACCGTTATCTCCGGGATGGCCAGAGGCATAGATACCTTTTCCCATAAGGGCGCATTAAAGGCAGGAGGCAGGACCCTGGCAGTGATGGGCAGCGGGTTTACGCACCTGTATCCCGCAGAAAACGAAAAGCTGGCCGAAGAGATCTCATGCGCAGGCGCGGTTATTTCGGAATTCCCTCTTACGGCGTTGCCGTTAAAACAAAATTTTCCCCGCCGCAACCGCGTAATCAGCGGCTTGGCAGAAGGGGTAGTGGTGGTAGAAGCAGCGCGCAATAGCGGCGCGTTGATTACCGCGGATTTTGCGCTGGAGCAGGGCAGGACAGTGTTCGCATTACCGGGCGCTATTGATTCTGCGCTTTCTTACGGGACCAACGAATTAATAAAACAGGGCGCCAGGCTTGTAACTTCGGTGCGCGATATTATAGAAGAGATATTTGTTGTTTCTGCTGTATGCGGGCAGGTTCCTTCGGATCCGCCAAAGCCGTGCCTGCAAGGAAAACTAATACTTTCCAAAGAGGAGTCTTTTTTGTATAATCTGATTTCCGATTCGCCGCTTGCCATAGATGAGATTATCGAGCGTTCTCATATGGATACCACGACGGCCGCAGGCGTGCTTTCGCGGCTGGAAATCAAGAATTTAATCCAACAGCTGCCGGGCAAACAATTTATAAGGGGTTGATATGAAAGATAAGAACCTGGTGATCGTAGAATCTCCGACAAAAGCCAAGACCATCACTAAAATACTGGGGGATAATTTCACTGTGA
Source organism: Candidatus Omnitrophota bacterium (assembly GCA_028717045.1). Classification (GTDB taxonomy): domain Bacteria; phylum Omnitrophota; class Gorgyraeia; order Gygaellales; family Profunditerraquicolaceae; genus SURF-25. The sequence goes on from JAQUON010000004.1 coordinate 16,240, forward strand.
TTTCCTCCATGGGGCATCTCATTGACCTCCCCGCAAAAGAATTAGGCGTTGATGTCGAGAAAAACTTCGAGCCCCATTACGTGATTATGCCTCAACGCAAACGTATCCTGGCTTCTTTGAAAAAGGAATCAAAGGGGAAAGACACGATTTATGTGGCAACTGATCCTGACCGGGAAGGCGAGGCAATCGGATGGCAAATCAAAAACAAGGTATTTAAAGATAAAAAAGTGCTGCGCGTAGTTTTTCACGAAATTACTCCTCAGGCAGTCAAAGATGCGTTCAAGCATCCCCGTGATTTCGATTTGAAGATGATAGAGGCACAGGCGGGCCGTAGGATACTTGACAGGATCGTGGGTTATTTTTTAAGCCCCCTGCTTTGGAAGAAGGTCGTCCGGGGCTTAAGCGCTGGCAGGGTGCAATCGGTTGCCTTGAGGCTGATTATCGAAAGAGAAAAACAGATTAATGATTTCATCCCGCAGGAATACTGGGAAATCGAGGCTGTGCTTACGAAGCAAGATGCCGCAGAGGGCGAGGTTGTGTTTACGGCGAAGTTAGAAAGGGCAGGCGAAAAAAAAGCAGAAATGAAGAACACAGCAGAGGCCCAGGCGTTAGTAGACGACATCAAGGGTAAGGAATTCATTGTTGCGCAAGTAAGACAGACGCAAAAGAAGCGCTATGCCGCCCCGCCTTTTATCACCAGCACCCTGCAGCAGGAATCGTTCAATAAATTGCGCTTTAACGCCACCAAAACTATGATTATCGCGCAGCAATTGTATGAGGGGATTGATATCGGAGAAGAAAGCCCTGTAGGGTTGATTACCTATATGCGCACGGATTCAACCCATGTCGCGCCCGAAGCTATTGATGAAGTAAGGAAGGTGATTGCGCAGAACTTCGGGAAACAGTATTTACCAGAGGTGCCAAACACCTTTAAGGTAAAGAAACACGCCCAGGAGGCCCATGAGGCAATTAGGCCGACGCTGATTGCCCGGTCCCCTGAAACCCTGAAGACCTTCTTAAGCCATGAGCAGTACAGGCTCTATGAACTAATTTATCATAGGTTCCTTGCAAGCCAAATGGCGCCTGCGGTTTTTGCGATTACCTCCGTTACCATTGAGGCGGGGCAATATACCTTTGTCGCGTCGGGCAGCACCGTATTCTTTGACGGGTTCCTGGCAATTTATAATCATACCAATGACGAGGACAGGGACAAGAACGTTATCCCTCCCTTACAAGAGAAAGAAAGCCTGCGCGTGAAAGAGATAACGCCTTCCCAGCATTTTACCAAGCCGCCGCCGAGGTTCTCCGACAGCTCGCTGGTCAAAATCCTGGAAGAAGAGGGCATAGGAAGGCCTTCTACCTACGCGCCGATTATCTCGACGCTTTTACAGCGCAATTATGCCCGTAGGGAAAAGGGGTATTTTTACCCAACCGAATTGGGGGGCAAAGTATGCGCCTTGCTCGTTGCGCATTTCCCGGGTGTCATGGATGTCAAATTTACCGCAACCATGGAAGAAGAGCTCGATGAGGTCGAGGAGGGAAAGATTGATAAGTCCAAGGTGCTGCATGATTTTTATCCTCCCTTTAAGGCAAGCCTTGATTTTGCCTCAACGCACATCAAGAAAGAAGTAGTAAAGACCGAAGAGGTCTGCGAGTTGTGCGGACGGCCTATGGTAATAAAATGGGGGAGAAAGGGAAAGTTCTTGAGCTGCTCCGGCTACCCCGAATGCAAATATTCCAAATCCATTACCTCCGGAGTGAAATGCCCTGAGCCTGATTGCGGAGGAGAGCTTATCCAGCGCCGGTCAAAAAGAGGGTTTTTTTACGGGTGCTCGAATTACCCGAAGTGCACGTTTGTCTCAAAGTTTCTGCCGGAAAGTAAATCGTAATCCCTATGGAGCGCTATATCGAGAAATTTATCCGCTACCTCCAGATCGAGAGGAATTATTCCGGCTATACCATCCTTAATTACAAACTGGACCTAAGCGACTTTCAGAAATTCCTGGGTGCATCTGTCGTCGAAAACACCGATTACCTGGTTTTGAGAAAATACCTCGCCTTTCTTAAGGAAAAAAACCTGGGGGCAAAAACAGTTGCGCGTCGCCTTTCAGCGCTGCGGTCTTTTTTCAAGTTTCTCACCCGCGAAGGCTACATCAAATCAAACCCGATAGTGAGCGTTTCAAGCCCCAAGCTTCAGAAGCGCCTGCCGTCTTTTCTGACCGAAGAAGAGGTATCCCGCCTTCTTGGGGCAGGCTTTCCAAAGAATGAGATGGGTGCCCGGGACAGGGCAATCCTTGAGACCTTTTACAGCACCGGCATCAGGATTGGGGAGCTGGTCGGGCTCAATAAGGAGGATATTGATTTTATCAGCGGCATCGTGAAGGTGAGGGGTAAAGGCAAAAAAGAGAGGATTGTGCCCATCGGCGATAAAGCGGTGAATACGATCAGGGCATACCTGGAATACAGGACCAAAAAACAGGACGCGGTGTTTTTAAACAGAAGCGGCAGGCGGATAACTGACCGGGGCGTGCGTAATATCGTCGGGAAGTATGTGCGTATGGCCGGCGTAAAACAGGGGATATCGGCGCATACATTCCGGCATTCGTTTGCCACCCATCTTTTGAACCGGGGCGCTGATTTAAGAAGCGTGCAGGAGCTTCTGGGGCATGCGAGCTTATCTACTACCCAGATATACACTCACCTTACCACAGAAAAATTAAAAAGCGTGTATGATAAAGCGCATCCCCGCGCGTAACAGAAACTGTTTGTAAAGGTCTTTTACGTAACCGATGACAATACTTTACGATATTATTTTCTTTTGTATCGCAGTCTGTTATCTGCCGGTATATGCAGTGCGCAGGAAGTTCCATCCGGGATTTTTGACGCGCCTAGGGGTGTTGCCGAAGAGCCTTCAACTTGACAATCCGATTTGGATACATGCGGTAAGCGTTGGGGAGGCGATGGCGATAAGGGGGTTGTACGAAACGCTTAAAACGCGCTTTCCCGATAAAAAATTTGTCATATCAACCGTAACCCCTACAGGCAACACCGTGGTGCGGCATTTTGTCAAAAGCGGCGATTTTGTATGCTATCTTCCCCTGGATATAAGCGCGATTGTGCGGCGCGTCATAGAACGCATCCGCCCTTCGATAGTCGTGATTGCGGAAACGGAGTTCTGGCCGAATATTATTTCTTATCTGCATAGAAAGAACATCCCCATTGTGGCGGTTAACGGAAGAATCTCCGACCGTTCCTTTAAGGGATATCTTTTTTCAAAAATCCTCGTGCGCCCTATCCTGCGTAAAATCAGCCTGTTTTGCGTTCAGACCGCGACGGATTACCAAAGGCTCAGGCGTTTAGGTGTTGACGAAGCAAGGTTGGTAATAACCGGGAACATGAAGTTTGACAAGGTTGCAGTAAACCCTCCGGTGAGCGCAGGGATAACCAGGGAGTCATTACGGATCGCAGGTGATGCAAAGGTGCTCCTGGCGGGCAGCACGCATCCCGGCGAAGAAGAGATTATTTTAAAGGCATACGCCGCATTGGGCAGCGCATTTCCTTCTTTACGGCTTATACTGGCTCCCCGCCATCCTGAGCGGGCAGCCGAGGTGGCGCGTAAGGTGACACGTTACGGATTTGAGCCGGTTGCAATTTCGTCGCGTGATTGTATGGCGGGCTCCCCGGGAGGAAAAAAAATTTTTATCATCGATACTATCGGACAGCTCCTCGCCTTTTATGCGCTCAGCGATATCGTCTTTGTGGGCGGCAGTTTGGTGAGCAAGGGCGGGCATAATATCCTTGAGCCTGCGCTGTTGGGCAAGCCGGTCTTGTTCGGACCTTACACGTTTAATTTCCGTGATATTACGGAAGAATTCTTGAAGCACCGCGCAGCAGTGCTGGTGCATAACGGGCAGGAGCTTACTTCCTGTGTCGCGGATTTGCTGCGGAATCAAACGTCTGCTGCACAGCTTACCTTAAACGCACAGTCAATAATGAAACAGCTGCGCGGCGCTACTGAAAGAAATGCCGAGCTGTTCGGGAGGGTTTATGTACAAAGTCGAGAGCGCCAATAGCAAGGATTATTCTTTCCAGATTACGTCTAAAGACTATGAGTATTACGTTGATATCAAAGAGCAGGGGATTGCCTCTGCGCATACGCTTCTTGCTTAGCCTTGGCAGTTGTATCGGCGTCTATATCCGTAAATACGCCGGGACTCTAAAGCGTGCGCTCGGGGTTTTTCGCATTACCGTAGAAGCCGAATTAAATAAGGAGGCCCCCGTGTGTTTTAAGGAAAGCGGCGCATATATAGATGTAAAGGGCGCGCAGCTAGATATGAGGCGTAAATCCGCTCTCCCTGCGTTCATGGGGCATTGTCCTGTGCACGCACTCAAAGCAAACCCCGAAGTTATTGTCAGATTTAAGCAGTCGGGATTATTCCACCGTAGGAGGATTGTATGGATTGGAAGGTTATGTTGGCGACGTTTGGCGCAGTATTCTTCGCAGAGTTAGCAGATAAAACACAGTTGGTAGGCATAGCCATGGCCGGAGAATCAAGAAGGCCGATTAGCGTCTGGTGCGGCTCTGTAGCCGCTTATATGCTTGTGACGGTTGTGTCGGTATTCTTGGGGGCAGTGCTGGGTAAGTACCTTAAGCCGGAAGTGGTCCGTTATGCGGGCGGGATAGTTTTTGTGCTGATCGGCCTCTTGGTCATTTTAAAAAAGGTGTGAGGCATGCGTTTGGTATATAGGCGCTTAATAGTGGGCATCTTGTCCTGCATATTTTTTCTTACTATGTTGGCTCAGGGCCTGGCAGTTGCACAAGGGCTTTCTTTTCCTGAAAAACAGGAACGTACCGGTACGCTTACGCGCATAACACAGGAGTATATCCGCAAAATCTCTGATTTCTTCGGCAGCCTCAAGGCCTATGTGGCTGAAGAAAAAAAGACGGGGCTGCAGGAAGCGCAGACACCCCTTGATGCTACGTTCGCCGAGCTGTTACTCGTTTTTTGCGTAGATTTTTTGGTGTCTCTGTTGTGCCTTTGGCTGACCATATGGATGCTGGTGGGGGTAAGAAAATACAATCCCTCGCCTTACCTTTGGTTTATTGCTATGTTTAATCTTAGCTGGTATGCCGCATTATGGCTTTTGCGGGGCGTATGGCACGTTATCAATGCCCTCATCATCTCGCATCAGCCTGACCTTGAGCCTTTGCTGTTGGGGCAATTAACGCTGTGTGCTTTCTGTGCCGCAGTAATACTCTATGTGTGGCTTCTGGCAAGAATATTTCAGCTGCAATTGTTCGGCGCGATAAAGGCTTTCTGTATTTCCCATGTAGTGTATGTCTTGCTCGTGTTTTTCTTTGTATCCCTGCCTTATTTTAACCAGGGCCCGGGCAGGGTATTTAAAGAAAGCCTTACGTTACGCGCAGCTGTCCATACCTATGTCGCAGAAGTCAACGAGGTTGCGTATGGCATGGGCACGCTGGCTTTAAGAAGGATCAGGTTATTCCATCTCTGATGAATTGCGCAAGAAAAAGGAGGGATCATGTCGCTTAAGGAACTACTCGTATTATGCATGCAGCAGGATGCGTCCGATCTGCACCTTACGGAAAAAGAACCGCCTATTTTGCGCAAGGACGGAAAATTAATCCGTACCAGCTGGCCTGCGCTAGGCCGGGATGAGTTGAAGAATATGATATATGCGGTGCTCACCGATGAACAGAAAAAATTGTTTGAGCAGGATTTAAGGCTTGATATCGCGCTGGCCCTTCCCGGGCTTGACCGCTTCCGGGTCAACATCCATTTACAGAAAGGCGCGGTGGAAGGGGCGTTCAGGCATCTGCCCTCAAAGATCCCTTCCGTTGCGGAATTAGGCCTTCTGCCTGTAGTGAGTGAACTTGCCCGCAAGCATAACGGCCTGGTATTGGTTACCGGCCCTACAGGCCAGGGCAAGACTACAACCCTGGCTGCCATGATCAACCTCATTAATAACGATAGGGAGTGCATCATCGTCTGTATTGAGGACCCAATCGAGTTCGTGCATACGAATAAGAAAAGCGTGATTAAACAACGCGAGGTGTATAGCGATACGCATTCATTTGCGGATGCATTGAGAGATTCGCTGCGCCAGGATCCCAATGTCATAGTGGTAGGCGAGATGCGCGACCTCGATACCATCTCTACCGCGCTTACTGCTGCCGAGACCGGCCATCTTGTGCTGGCAACGCTCCATACCAGGAATGCCCCCCAAACCATCGAGCGCATTATAGACGTATTTCCGCCCCAACAGCAACTCCAGATCAAATTACAGCTGGCAGATTGCCTCCAGGGGATTGTTTCCCAGCTTTTGCTTCCTTCTGCCTCCGGCTCAGGCCGTGTCCTGGTTACTGAAATCATGGTTTGCAATCACGCCATGAGGAACCTTATTCGGGAACACCATTTGACCCAGATCCCCTCGGCGATGCAATCAGGCGCCGAGCAGGGCAATATTACCATGGACAGGCACCTCAAGGATTTATATAAGAAAGGGCAGATTACCCTTGAGGTTGCCCAGGCGTATGCCCATGATTCCCATGAATTTAAACAGTTATGACAGGCAGCCAAGTTATGGCGCTGGCAAAAAAGGAGGTATAGGGCTATATGGACAGGTTGAATAATTTTGTAATGATGGCATGTGCGCTTATCAGCGCCCTGGGGGCCCTGATAGTAATGTGGGGAGTAGTTGAAGCAGCCAAGGGCTTTATTCAGCTGAAGCTTTCCAGGGAAAAGAAGGCTTCTTTGTTTGAAAGCGGAGTTATCAGGCAGCGTCTGGGCGCGCACCTGCTCCTAGGCCTTGAGGTTTTTATTGCGGGTGATATCATAAGTTCCGTGGTGAGCCCCAGCTGGGAAAAGATCGGGATGCTGGCGGCAATCGTCGGCATCAGGACGGTCTTGAGTTATTTTTTAAGGACAGAAGTAGGCAAGGCGTAGGCCCAGGCATAATACCCCATACTATAAAAGGCCAAGGTTGAGGCTAAGGCCAAGTAAGGCCAAGGTTAAGGCTTAGGTTGAGGTCAAGGTAATAAGATTAAT
>JAQUON010000004.1:23319-27950 GCA_028717045.1 Candidatus Omnitrophota bacterium
CACAAATAAGCTCCAAATTCCAATATCAAAACCTTATTTCAGGGTCTATGGCCGATGGTCTATGGACTATAGACTATTGACTATCGACCCGTCTGGTTTTTCATTTAGAATTGGTCATTGGTCCTTTGGATATTGGGATTTGTTTGGAATTTGAGTTTTGTCATTTGTTATTTGTCATTTATTTGTCATTGGTGCTTTGGTATTTGTCATTAACGGCTTACCACATAACCCATTACGCACTATCCTGCCCCTTGAAATCCTACTTCCCGTATGCTATACTTTGCCTGCCAGCCGAAAAAAAGGCCTCGTATGGGTATAAAAAAGAGGTAATCAGCCTTTAAGTAGGGCAATTCTCTTAAAAAAGAGAGTTGCCCTTTTTCTTTTCTGTACCCTCATGCGCAAGGAGGCATTTTCTAGCTATGACCCGAGAGCAAATACTGGAACACCTCAAAACAATCCCCGGCCTGTCCCATTACAATCTGTATCAGACTCTCGCCGAAACTGCGCGCGATATCATTTTTATCGTGAATACCGGTTTTTACGTTGAATATATAAACAGCTGCGGCGCACTTGCAGTCGGCGTTCCTAAGGAGCAGATTATAGGCAAGAATCTGAAGGATGTGTTTCCACCTGCCGTATTTGAGAAGCTCAAATCCAACCTCCTGCGTATTATCAATACAGGCGAACCGCTCTCTAACGAAGAAATGGTTGTGCTGCAGGGCCAGGAGAGGCATTTAAGCACCAATTGCGTCCCTATTAAAGACGAATCCGGCTTAGTGACCGCAGTGATCGGCATTTCCCGCGACATTACCGGACAGAAAGAAGCGAACATGCAGCTTGAGCTACAGCGGCAACAATTGCTTTCGATCTTTGATAGCATGGATGAACCCGTCTACATAACCGATCCCTCGACGTATGAGATATTGTATGTGAACAAGGCTTTATTTAGTTCGCTGAGCACAAACTATGAATTCGGCTCTGTGATCGGCAGGCATTGCTATAAGATGTTCCAGAATTTAGAAGCTCCCTGTGCTTTTTGCACTAACGACAAAATTTTCGGAGAGAATATCGGCAAGACCCATATCTGGGAGGTGCAAAACCAAGCTAACCGCAATTGGTATCATTGCATAGACAGGGCGATACTTTGGCCTGACGGCAGACTGGTGAGGTGTGAAATAGCCATTGATATCACCGAGCGCAAAAAGGCCGAAGAGGCCCTGCAGGAATCTGAAGAGAAATACCGGCACATCGTAGAGACTTCCCGTGACGGCATTGGCTTGAGCCAGGACGGCAAGATCCTTTACGCCAACGAAGCATTCTGCGCAATGTTTGGCTATACAAAAGACGAACTAATCGGAGATAGCCTATTAAAGGTGGTAGCACCCAAAGACCGTTCTTTAATTACGCAAAGGTATGAGATGAGGATGGCGGGAGGGGATATTCCTTATACGTATACCTTTGAAGGGCTCAAGAAAGACGGCACTTCGCTTTTTATAGAGGTGTCCAGCGGCCGGATATTTAATTACAAGAATAAACCCACGGTTTTGGCGGTATTGCGGGATATTTCCGAGCAGGAAAAAACCAAGCAGGCCTTAAGCGAGCAAGAAACGTTTTTATCGAGCATATTTACGAGTATCCAGGATGGCATCAGCATCCTGGATAAAGATATGAATATTGTCCGGGTTAATCCTACTATGGAGAAATGGTACGCCCATGCAATGCCGCTTGCGGGTAAGAAATGTTATGAGGCGTATCACGGCAGGCAAGAGCGCTGTATTGTATGCCCCAGTTACCAGGCGTTTTTGACAGGTAAGAGCAGCCGCGAAATAGTGCCTAAGATCGGCAAAAACGGCCAAGTTGTAGGCTGGTTTAACCTCTTTAGTTTCCCGCTCTTTGATATTAAGACAGGAAAGCTGGAAGGGATTATCGAGTATGTGCGTGATATCACCGAGCGCAAAAAGGCCGAAGAAGCCCTGCAGGAATCCGAAGAGAAATACCGCAACCTTGTTGAGCATATGCCGAAAGCCGCAACGTATGTAGCCTCTTTGGATGATTCAAGCACTACGCTATACATAAGCCCCCAGATAGAAACAATATGGGGCTTTTTGCCCGAAGAGTGCCTGCGCGACCCAAAGTTGTGGGAGAAGCAGCTTCACCCTGACGATAAAGAACGGACAATGCAGGCATTGATGCGTTGCCACGCAAGCCTTGAGCCTTTCAGCCTGGAGTACCGTCTTTTTAAGAAAGACGCAGGAGTGGTCTGGATTCACGATAGCGCCTCGGTGGTGAGGGACCAGGACGGCAAGCCGCTGTGTTTGCATGGCGTTATGTTTGATATTACCGAGCTTAAAAATGCCGAAGAAGAATTGCAGCGCCGCCTGGAGTTTGAAAGGCTGGTGTCTTTGCTGACCACCGGTTTTATTAATCTGGCGCCCCAGAAAATCGACAGCGGTGTTAACAATGCACTGAGGGCAATTGGTGAATTCGCAGGGATTGACCGCAGTTACATCTTTTTGCTTTCTAACGACAAAACAAAAATCGATAATACCCATGAATGGTGTGCCTGCGGTATCGAATCGGATATTGCCAGGTGCAAAGGGCTGCCGGTCAAAAATTTTTCCTGGTTTGCCGAAAAAATGAATAATAAAGAAGCGGTGTATGTGGCTGATGTCGACTGCCTTCCTGCCGAGGCAATGCCGGAGAAGCTGCTTTTGAAAGGCGGGGCAGTCAAGTCCTTCATCTGCGTTCCTTTGGTGTGCGAAGATACGGTAATAGGGTTCCTTGGCTTTGATTCGGTAAGGGAGCGCAAGGAGTGGAAAAAAGAGATAATCGATTTATTAAAGATAGCTGCGGGGATGTTTTCAAATGCCCTTGTCCGTAAAGAAAAAGACAATGCCTTTATCCGCTTGAATGAACACATGATGCGCTCAAACGAGAAACTGAAAGAACTTTCTCTGCGCGACCCGCAAACGAACCTCTATAACCATCGGTACCTGCAGGAAGTCATCGAGGCAGAGTTCCACCGTGCCAGGCGTTATGTCCACCCATTTTCCGTCATCATGCTCGACGTTGACTATTTCAAGTCGATAAACGACGTCTACGGCCATACGTTCGGCGATTTGGTCTTAAAGCAGTTTTCAAAACAGTTAAAAAAAATGGTGCGGCGCTATGACACGGTGATCCGTTTTGGCGGGGAAGAATTCGTGATAATTTCTCCCAATGCGGACCGCCAGACAGCGCTACTGCTGGCGCAAAGGATACTCGATGCGATCTCGTTGTACCATTTCGGAAACGACAAGCACTTTGTCAAGCTTAAGCTCAGCATTGCCGTCGCTTCGTATCCCGAAGACCGGGCAATCAAGGGCATGGATTTAATCCAGGTGGCGGATAAGATCCTCAATAGCATCAAAGAATCCGGCGGCAATAACGTGTGTTCCGCGTTAGATGTGGAAAGTACCGGTAAGGGCGGCCTGTCGGATGAAGAGAGCAATGACGCCAAGTTTCTCAAGAAGAAGATTGAAAGGCTCAATAGGCGGGCAAGCCAGAGCTTGACCGAAGCAATCTTTGCGTTTGCCAAAACGATAGAAGTAAAGGACCATTATACCGGCGAACACGTTGAATCTACGGTACGCTACGCTACGGAGTTGGCGAAGGCATTGCGCCTGTCTTCCGAAGAGATAGAGCATATCCGTCAAGCTGCCGTCTTACACGACCTGGGCAAAGTGGGCATAAGTGAAGAGATACTGCACAAGAAGAGCAAGCTGACTCCCAAGGAGTATAAAGAAATAAAAAAACATCCGCAGTTGGCAGTGGATATTATCAGGTCGATCCACTTTTTGAGGCCGATTATTCCATTGGTCCTTTATCATCACGAAAGGTGGGATGGCAAGGGCTATCCTGGAGGGCTTAAAGGAGAAGAGATACCTATCGGCGCCAGGATTGTTGCGATTGCTGACGTGTTTCAGGCGTTAAGTTCTGACCGGCCTTACCGTAAGGCGTATTCAAATACAGAGGCATTAAGGATAATAAAGGAAGAGGCAGGCCGCCAGTTTGACCCACAGATTGTCCAGAGTTTCTTAAAGGTCATGCGCGATACGAATTAACCCTCCCGTAGCTATTCTCCTTAAAGTCAAATTATGTCAATGTGAAAAGCTTGGTATAGGCCAAAGAATAATTTATATTGACCTTAGGGCCAGCGCTATATAATATATATACACTGATAATAGAATGTTGTTGGTTACTTTCATATGGAAAAACGCCATTTAGAACACTATCTGTTACATAAAGCAGCTCATAAGGCATGGCAGAAAATCGGCCCGCTGAAACGAGCTGGGGTTTTGGTGCCCTTGTTCTCGCTCTATTCCCGGCAGAGCCAGGGCATAGGAGACCTTTTTGACCTTAAGCTCCTGGTTGATTGGTGCCAGAAAGCCGGCATTTCTATAATTCAGCTGTTGCCGATGAATGAGGTAGGGCATACCTTTTGTCCCTATGATTCGATAAGTTCATTTGCGTTAGAGCCGATGTATCTTGCGTTGTCTTTGCTTGGCAGTGCTCAGAGGTTCGCGAAAAAACAGATAAAGCAATTAAGTAACAGTTTTAGCCTGCATTCCGGGTATGTAGATTACCGTATT
>JAQUON010000005.1 GCA_028717045.1 Candidatus Omnitrophota bacterium
CGACGCTCTTCCGATCTCAGTTCAATCGCATGACGGCCGGTACCGCATCCGATGTCGATGATCTTTATAGATTTATCTCTCCCGACCTCCTGCTCAATAAAGTCGCATTCGCCCACAGTGCCCTGAACAAAAGGCTCTTTATCGTATTTGCACGCGTAGTTCTCAAATAATGATTCATACCATTGTTTCATTTCTGTTTACTCCTCCCTGCCTAGAAAGGCAACACCGGCGCAATTCCTTATACGCGCCGGGTGCATCATTCACCAAATAGTTTTTAAATAAGCTACTAAGATAGTCGTATAATACTGCGCCCATTGCCTACCTGAAAGTTTGAAGGAATATTTTCTTTGATTTCATAGGATATATATTCCTCTCTTTGAAATTTTGGCGCATCCTGAGCAAGCGACGAAACCGACGGCCAAGGAGCGCGCCGAAGGACAGCCGCAGGTACGAATACATACTTTCTTCATCATATGGGTAGTTTAAGTTTTGCTCGTTTCTTAATGCTTCGGTACCGACAAGACCGCTTGTAACGCCTTAAGGTCCGCATCGTTTGCAAGCACCAATAATACATCACCATCTTCTATTACCGTAGAGCCGTTCGGCACAATAAACTTATCTTCGCGTGCAATAAGCACAACAAGGGCCTTGGGCGGAACGTTGATAGCAGCAATAGTTTTTCCTATGATATTCGAATTATATGGCACAATCATATCTATAAGTGACGCGTCAATAGCTTCTGAATGCTCAAATTCGATAGGATACTTCTTTTTTGAATCAAGCGGAGCAGCAACTTTGAGTATTTTTGATACAGCCGGAATAGATGTCCCCTGAAGCAGCACAGAGGTTAATACAACAAAAAATACAATATTAAATATCGCATGCGCTTGTGTCACCCCGGCCAGAAGCGGGAATGTCGCTAACACAATCGGCACAGCCCCCCGTAAGCCCACCCAGGATATCATCATTTTTTCTCTAAGCTGGAATTTGGAAGGAAATAAACACAAAAAGATGCTGACAGGGCGCGCAATAAAAATCAGTACCGCAGCTGTCAGTAATCCGCTTCCGATTACCGGAATTATCCGTGAGGGAAACACAAGCAACCCCAGAGTCAAAAACATTGCAATCTGCATTAACCAGGCGATTCCTTCATAAAACCGGATAATTGACCTCTTATTTACAAAATCGCTTCTACTCATCATTAATCCCAGCAAATACACTGCCAGGAATCCGTTCCCTTTAATTAATGAAGTAAGGGAGTATGTAAGAAGTACCAAGGCAATGGTCAAAACCGGGTATAAGCCTTCGTATTCAAGCTTGCTTTTATTGATGAAAGAAAGGCTTATCCTAGACATAAAATAACCCGTCGCGAGCCCGACACCCATATTAAGAACAAAGAGAGAGATCAAATTCAATTCAGAAGAACCGGGGTTAGTCAAAAGCCCGATGCACCCGATTGTAAGAAAAACAGCCATCGGGTCATTGCTGCCTGATTCAAACTCCAGGAGGGGCCTTAAATTTCCTTTCAAGGATATCTTTCTTGACCGCAGAACGCTAAAAACCGCCGCGGCATCAGTTGAAGATACGATTGAGCCGAGTAGCAACCCTTCAAGCAGCGAAAACTTGAGGATTGACACTGCAAAAAAACTAACAACTGCAGCCGTAATAAGCACTCCGGCAGTTGACAAAACCAACCCGGGAATAAATAGCGGTTTAACGGATTTCCATGTTGTGTCCAAGCCGCCGGAAAAGATAATGAAGACAAGCGCGATAACACCGATTGACTTTGCCATGCCATAATCATCAAAATATATCCCGCCAATCCCCTCAGAGCCCGTCAACATGCCGATAATGAGAAATAGCAATAACGCCGGCAACGCAAACCTATCGGATATCTTGCTTGCCAAAACGCTGATAAGCGTCAAGACTGCTGCTAATAATATGATTGTTTCGATTATCATTACCTTCCCCTGTAGTATTTGCTTAACTTTGTTTCATATTATAAATATTGCAAGGGTTTTTAAGCTTTAGGCTTGTATACTATAGCATTTGCACCTTTAAGAATGCCTAACATCATCTCATCTGAGTACTTACGCCGGGTCAATCCCAATATTTTAGGCAGGCTCCTTTAGCCTTCGTGAAGTATTTTAACACAAAATAATGCAGGTATAAAGAAAAACGGGAAGAGGAAATTTGATAAGGATAAGTTACGGGCAGGAAATGTAACCTTTTTACTTACGTTTTAAACGGTTAGGAACTTTCTTGCCTTTAAAATGCCTGTCAAGCCAGCCGTGCTTGGCTTTCTTTCGAGAATCGAAATACGCTACATATGGCTTGATATCCAATAATGGCGTATTGTCAAGGATATCAACTTCCGAAAAAATAATAGTGCTGCCTTTCGCCTTCTCCGGTTTCGCAATAGAGAACCAGATATGATTCGGCCGGTGAGGGCTCCGAATCGCAAATATGCCATGCTTTTTATCCTCAAGAAATGGCTTCCCAATAAGCTTTTCTTCTTTTAAGCGGTTAAAGTAGTAAATCAGGATAAGGTGCCAAAACCCTTCAATATCCTTTAATCCAACCCGATACTCCGGGTACAGATGGATTATTCCCTTAACACCTCTTGCGAACCTCCCTGAATGGGAATACCCTTTGGTTCTTTATACGGCGTGCGGATTATTCCTAATGGTTTTAATGCAATCATTTTGTCCATATCAAAATTCGCTTTTTAGCCATTCCTGTATTTTTTGCTTAATATTATCTCGTAGAAACCGTACCTTTCTTAACTTTTCCTCGTTTGTACCTTCAAATCTCGAAGGGTCCGCAAAACTCCATTGGAGCCGCTCTCCCTTACCTGGAAACACCGGACATGCGCCTGACTGAGATTCATCGCAGACGGTAATAACGTAATCGTACTGCTTGCCTTGCGTATAGAAGTCAAAAACGCTCTTCGTCTTATTCTGCGAGATATCAATCCCGGCTTCTTTCATTGCTTCGACAACTACGGGATTGAGCGTACCCGGTTCAAGGCCTGCGCTTTCCACCTCAAAGTGATCGTTGCCGTATTTTCTAAGGAATGCCTCTGCCATCTGTGACCTGGCTGAATTATGGACGCATATAAATAGAACTTTCTTCTTATCCATAAAGATCCCCTTTTAAACGAACCATCCTTTCGTTCTTACGCAAACCTTGACTAACATCAGCATAACCGGCACCTCGATAAGAACGCCTACTACCGTAGCTAATGACGCGCCTGAAGACAAACCAAAAAGTATTGTTGACGTTGCAATCGCCACCTCAAAATGATTGCTCGCCCCAACGAGGGCTGACGGTGCTGCATCCCGGTAAGACAATTTTAACCATTTTGCCAATCCGTAGGTAATAGCAAAAATAAGGCACGTCTGAATAAAAAGCGGAACCGCAATCAGAAGGATGACTTGCGGCTGATTAATAATCAGTTCGCCTTTAAACGAGAACAATAGAACAAGCGTAAGAAGCAAAGCGCATATTGAGACCGGCGTCAGATAATGCAGAAATTTCTCTTCAAACCACTTAAACCCCTTCTTAGCGATTAACCATCTTCTTGTGAAGTATCCTAAAAAGAGCGGCAAACCAACGTAAATAACGACTGACAAAACAATTGTCTGCCACGGAATGGGCATTTTATTTACGCCTAAGAGCCAACCGCCCAAAGGCGCATAAAGAAAAAGCATAGTCAGAGAATTAATGGCTACCATCACCAGCGTATGGCCGTCATTACCTCTGGCAAGATGCCCCCAGATTAGAACCATTGCCGTACAAGGCGCTATTCCCAAAAGAATGCATCCTGCGATATAAGACCGGAATAGTTCCACTTCTGCCCCGCTTTTTACAATTTCCACTCCCGGCAACCATCCTTTAAATAGAACGCCAAGAAAGAGCATTGCGATAGCCAGCATGGTAAAAGGCTTAATACACCAGTTCACGAATAATGTGAGTATGACCGGCTTCGGGGCCCTGCCTGCCTTAATGACCTCTGTAAAATCGATCTTTACCATAATCGGATACATCATAAAGAAAAGGCAAATGGCGATAGGCACAGAAACCTGATACACCGAGAATTGGTCGAGCGCAACCGCTACGTGCGGAAATAATTTACCAAGCGCTATCCCAAGCCCAATACAAAGTACAACCCAGCCTGTGAGGTATTTTTCAAAAAAACTTAACCGCCGCTCCTCATGAATAACATGCTCCATGCGCGTCTCCTCCTAAAACAATTTCATGATATAAATCCCCGAATAATACAATCCGACAAGAATAAAAACTGCACCGGTGATCCTGCGGGTATAGCATTCGAGTCTGGTAATCTTATGGAACCAATGACTCATCGAAGTAGCGCCCAAAGTGATAGCGACTGCGAATAGCAAGACCGGAAGTCCTGTCCCAAGTCCATACAGAAATGGCAACACGGTTCCAGCTTTGCTGCTAAGAGCCAAAGGAACAAGACTGCCGAAAAACAATGCCGCTGAGACCGGGCAAAACGCCAATGCGAATATAATCCCTAAAAGAAACGCTCCCGGTGCGCCGGACTCCACCAGCTTATTGTGATGCTTTTGAGACAATACCACGCCGGGCAATCTTATCGTAAGCACTTCCAGCAAAAATAATCCGGTGATTATCAATAGAGGCCCTAAAACCTTAACCATGTATTTCTGCAAAAACTGAGCCACCTGCGGCACGCTTAAAAGTGAACTTATAATGATCCAGCCAAGAACCGCATAGGCAACCATCCTGCCGAGCGTGTAAGCGAGTCCTGAAATAAACACCATGGCTGGATGCGCGATCTTCTTTGAAAGAAACGATACTGCCGCGATATTTGTTGCCAAAGGACATGGGCTAATTGAGGTTAATATCCCAAGCCACAAAGATGAGCCAAAAGCGATTAACATCTCCGTCATTGCGCATCCTTTAGAAATCCGCTTATCTCTGCAGCGACATAATCAATGAATTTTTGCCTATTGAGGGAATGTTCCCAAATCTTATCGAGATTCTTATGCCTCACTTCCTTCCCGTTTCTTACGAATGAAAGAATAAGCGATTTGGTATAAAGCTGATAGTCATTCACAAAATGTTCATTCCCGCTGTCTTCCACATTGACCGCCTTGAACTCAAGATTGCCGGACACGAGCGCATCTTGAAAATTCGCCTCGATTGCCTCTCTTGAATATTCCTCCATTTTGGTGCAGGTATTGCATCGAAACGTGCCATGGAAATAGTATGCGAAAACCTTGGCTACGGGCTGATCTTCAGTAGCAAAGGAAGAAAAACTTATGTTAATTACCGCAACAGCCGCCACAATTACTAAAAATAATTTTTTCAATATTACCTCCGGTTATTTTGAAAGGACCTTCTTTATTTCATCTTTTGTCAACACCTTCCCTGCCGAAACCACCGTACCGTCAATTACAAGCGCAGGCGTTATCATCACCCCAGATTCGATAATCCTGGCAATATCTGTTACCTTGCTGATTTCAGCTTGAATAGTTAACTCTTTAACTGCCGCCTCAGCGTTCGCCGTAAGCTGTTTACACTTAGGGCAACCAACCCCTAAAATCTCTATTTTCATTTTACACTCCCCGTTTATTTTTTCACTGCTGATACTTTTATGCTAATAACAGCGTCCTCGGCGTTTTTAAGCTCCTTGAGCATGGCATCAACTGGGTAGCTTGACCGGCTGATAACTTTTACCTCTTGAAACCCAGCCGCCTTAACAAGCTTAAGATACTCCTCTTTTCTTATAGCTCCGGCAAAGCATCCCACATAGGCCTCCACAGATTCTTTAATCGCCTCGGGCAGCTTTTTCGCAAGCACAAGGTCTGAAACCATTAATCTGCCGCCAGTTTTTAATACTCTAAACGCCTCCTTAAATACCGCCTCTTTGTCCGGTGAAAGATTGATAACGCAATTGGAAATAATCACATCGACGGATTCGTCTTCTACGGGCAGTTTCTCGATCTCCCCTAAACGAAATTCCACATTAGTGTATTTGCCTTTCCTGGCGTTTCCTTTCGCTCTTTCAATCATCTCCGGTGTCATATCAACCCCGATCACTCGGCCTGCTCTCCCTACTCGCTGAGCCGCCAAAAAAGCATCAAATCCAGCTCCGCTGCCTAAGTCAAGCACTACATCGCCCTTTTCTAACAAGGCAAGGGCAACCGGATTGCCGCATCCAAAGCCCAAATTCGCCCCATCAGGAACGGCGCTTATCTCAGAATCGCTGTAACCAACCTTCTTGCTGACCTCTTTTGTGTTGCCTGTTCCACAACAGCAAGAAGCTGTAGAACAACAAGAGGCGTTGCGTGACAATGCGTTTGCATAGCCGTCCCTGACAATCTTTTTGATTTCTTTCGCTTGCCTTTTCATGTCATACCTTAGATACGTAAGTGCCTTTTCCTTACGGGCATCGGTTTCCCCCGCCATACTCATACCTTAACCAAAGGTACCCCTTTACACGAATTAAACTCGATCTGCAAAGTTACATGCGTAATAGCAAAATGTTTTTTGAGCACCTCTTCAACTTGCTTTGCCAAAAGACATGTCTGGCTCACCGGCATATCGCGCGAAACATTGATATGCGCTTCAAAATGGATATCACGCTCTGTTACCGCCCATACGTGCGCGTGATGGATATCTTTTACTCCGTCAATACCCTCTATCTGCACCTGAATTTCCCTCAGATCTATCCCCCTTGGCACATGCTGCATAAGAATATGGGTGCTCTCTCCGATAATTTTATATCCTTCTTTCAAAACATAAACGCCAATAAGGATGGTTAACGCCGAATCAATCCAGTATGCTTTAGAAAGCAAAATCGCACATGCCCCGATAATGACCGCGATTGAAGACAGAAAATCAGAAAAAAGATGCACATATGCGGCCCGTACGTTTAGGTCATCCTGGGCATGCACCTTAAGCAGAAACACAGAAACAATATTAGCAATCAAACCAATTGAAGCCACAGAGAGCATCAGCAGGCTGTTTATCGGATACGGGTTGATAAATCGTGCGGCAGCTTCTTTAAATAGAAAAACTGAGATAACGACCAACACGCAAGCATTAAAAAGCGCAGCTAAAATCTCGGCACGTTTATACCCAAAAGTCTGTGCTTCGGTATTCTTGCGTTTGGAAAGCCGCACCGCAAAGAGACTGATAACTAAAGCGAAAGTATCGCTTAGGTTATGCAACGCATCAGAAATCAATGAAAGGCTCCCTGAAAAGATACCGCCGACAATCTGCGCCACAGTAGTAGCAAAATTAAGCCCTGCGGATATAATTAACCTTCTCTCTTTACTATTCTCTTTATGCACGTCCATTATTCTTTTTACCTAACTATCGCCCCGAAAATCATACCGCATATCGTGGCCATAACAACGACCAAGCTCACATAAACAACAGTCTTTTTCGTGCCTATAACCCCGCGAATAACCAGCATGCTCGGCAAACTCAAGGCGGGCCCAGCCAAAAGAAGCGCCAGCGCAGGCCCCTTGCCCATACCAGAACCGATAAGCCCCTGTAAAATCGGTACCTCGGTTAATGTGGCAAAATACATAAACGCCGCCACGATTGATGAAAAGAAGTTCGCCCTGAAAGAATTTCCTCCGACTAACGCCTCCACCCAGCGAGAAGGAATAACTCCTTCATGACCAACCCTGCCCAAGAGAAATCCGGATATTAAAACGCCTCCCAAAAGAAGCGGTAATATCTGCAGAGCGAATCCCCAGGTGGCCTGGGTCCAGTCTTTTAACTCGTGTTTCTTAAACCAGCTAAAAAGAGCATATGTTAAAACCAATAAGAAAAATCCTGTAACCCACCATTTATATGCGTAGATGAGAGTCCATATCCCGGTGTCGCCTTCCAAAGGCTTGCCCCAATTAGCGAAAACCAGCACAGCAACCATAGAGAAGAAATAAATTATATCTTTCCAAAGCGGCCTTATTGTTTTAACTTCGCCGAACTGAAGGTCTCCCGAAGCATGACGGGCGTGTTCTTCCTTTAAAAATATAAGGTGCATAAGAATGCCGATAACTACACTAAATAGCACTGCACCTATGGCTCTGGCTAATCCTAACTGCCAGCCAAGAATGCGTGCGGTTAAAATAATCGCCAAAACATTTATGGCAGGCCCTGAATATAGAAAGGAAATTGCAGGCCCAAGCCCGGCTCCCCTTTTGTAGATGCCTGAAAACAGGGGTAGAACCGTACAAGAGCAAACAGCAAGAATTGTCCCTGATATTGAAGCCACACCATAAGAAAGAAATTTATTCGCCTTGGCCCCGAAATATTTCATCACTGAAGCCTGACTGACAAAAACAGAAATAGCCCCAGCAATGAAAAACGCCGGGACAAGACAGAACAACACATGTTCCCGGGCGTACCATTTGACCAATGCCAACGCCTCAAATATGGCATTTGTAAACCGTAAATTTTCAACCGGCAGGTAGAAGCACGCCAAAAACGCCGCAACGACATAAAGAAATTTTTTCCATTCCTTCATTTTTTTCTCCCCCTGATGCTTCCACTCCGCTCAGCATTAACCCCGAGTAATGCCGAAGGGTTGATTATTTGGCAACAACCCTGCCCAATCTTAATGGCTTTAATATTTACCAATGCGTCGGTTACTTTTTTATGCGCCGAAGCAAGGATTCGTGAAATAGTAGACTGATGAATTTTCATCTGCTTGGCTATCTTTGCCTGATCGTACCTCTCAAGATATGATAACCGCAGGACCTCAAATTCATCCAAATTGAGGATAACGCCTTCAAGCTCACTTTCGGATTTACACTGCGGCCTGAAACAGCGCTCTCCCGGCTCACACGCCACCCATCTCGTTTTCTTAGGCCTCATCGTATCGCCCCTGGTTATGCATACTTATGCATTATAAGGTGAAAAAATATATTGTCAATGAAATTTTAACTGACGTTGCTTTTTTCTGAAAATTCTCTCCACTTAAACATCTTTTTCTCTCCTGCGAAAACCTCGATAGGGCGCGCCATACTGCATGAGGAGCGCGACGAAGAGCAAAGGAAAGGTTTACAACAAAAATAACATTTCAGTATTGAGTATAGAATGCTGCAAGCGTTGGCCGTAAAGCGTTATGCGGCCGAACTGTGGTTACTCCAACTCAAAACTGACCATAATCTGGGCCTTGACGGTAATCTGCCCAAGCGCAATAGCGCCGGCGCCTTCGGAAGGCATAGCAGCATTCTGAACCACGTTCTGTGTCATCGTTCCTCTATACCCTCTGCCCCAGCCGCCAAAATACCCTGACCACCACCCAAACATCCCTTCCTGGATTTTATAGGGCTTGCCGACGGACTGGTTCAATTGTTTTGCCAGGTCATTGGCTTTCTCCTGCGCTGCCTTGATTGCAAGGGCGCGCGCTTCATCCCTATGCTTCCTCAGTTCTGTGGTGCGGAAGTCTATGCCATGGACGTAGTTTACGCCTGCATCAAGCACGCTGCTGAGCAGTTCCTCAAACTTGGCAGTATCTCTTAAGGTTATAGAAATATTCTTACGCACAAAATATCCGACAAAATCGCGGTTTTCCCACTGGTCCTTATACCGCGGCTCAATGTTGATATAATCGGTCTGAATATGCTTTTCCTCGATTTTGAGTTTCTTTGCAACTGAAATAATTTTCTGCACTGCAAGGTCGTTCTCGCTTTTGGCCATATTGATATCTTTATTGCGCGTCTCTACGCCCAACGTAAGCACGACCTCATCAGGGACAACTTTAACCTCAGCTTCGCCTGTTACCGTGATAAGGCGCGGTTCTTTTAAATCCTGTGCCCAAGCTTGAAAAAACAATAACAAAACCAAGCTTATCGCCAAAAACCCCAGCCGGATGACTTTTCTCATTTTCGCCTCCTTATTATTGCCCGGTCAATTCCACCTTGTCAAAATACAAAACGCCCTTAGCCTGCGGCCGCGGCTCAAACTGGAAACTCTTTATCGGGTAATCAAGAACGGCGTTCTTATCGGCGCTGTCAGGCTGCCAATCCCCGCGCGCGAAGAACTCAGGCAGAGGGCACACAATCTGCTTCCAACCCTTAAAATTATCTTCTATCATGAAACGCCACATCTCATTACCGTTATCCTTGATATCAAAGGCAATCATTGTCTTTGAATCGCTGCCGTACATATAAAAGGTAATGGCTTTTACTTTCTGCCAACCGATTGCATCCGGTTTAAGTAGCCAGTCGGTATGCTTCGAATCCAGGCCGAACCCGCGGGCAACCCACATATAGCCGTCGGAAACTGCATCATATTTTATTTTAAGCGACTGGCTGCCGGAGTATTTGATATCCCTTGCGCCGGAAACTTCTATCGTAGAGCCGCCCCCTGCGCCAAAATCCACTGTCCCGGCAGGCCCTCCTATAAGCATGTTCTCAAAATCGTCCAGCAGGATAGTGCTACCCCGCGCAAAAGACACAATACCCAACACAAACCAGCACACCAGGCACACACAAAGCCGTTTCATCACTTCTCCTTTCGTAAAATATAAGATAAAAACATAATTCCGTACCAGGCAAAGATACCGAGAAATATCTCCGTAGGGAGCCGGTAACGCAGCTCTCCGTCAATATCGGTGAGTATATGCACAAATACGGTTGAGGCGATAAAAAGAAAAATGAGCAAAGGAAGCTTTTGCCTGCGCCACGCCTCAACCAAGAGGCCGATGTAGCCAAGAGGGAAAATAAGATAAAATATGATGTTGGCGATAAACTGGTGCCGTCCGGAAACGCCTTGCGGATAGGCATCAAAGAAAAAAGTACTAAAGCGCCTCTTTGTAGCTGATAGGTAGCGGGAAGGCCTCTCTAAAGCCCAACGGATAAAATGGCTCACCGGGGCCCTATTGTTCACCAGATACTTGCCTGCCTGATCAGGGTCAGATAATGAAATGCTTTTTGCCAGGACGATTGAGTAATCCGAAGAAAAAACCGGCCTTGAGAACAGGGCATAATTCCTGGCAAGCCACGGCGCAAATAAGAGTAGCATCGTAACGCATAATACCGCAAGGCCTGAAAACATCCTCTTTCTTAAAGAACGGAACGCATATACAAACCAGGCAAGGGCAAAAGGGATAAACGCCAAGAAAATAGTCCGGCATAATGCAGCGAGGCCCATAAAAATGCCGCAGGTAACGACGTTCTTCATTGAATATTTCAGGAATAATTCTTTAAAAGACAAAAATACTGCGATAATCAGGAAGAAATAAAGAGCTTCGGAATACAGCTGGATAGAAGTAAGTATGAAATGAGGGTTACAGGCATAAAATAAGGCAGAAATAAAGGAGATCTTTCTGTTTACGAACAAATATTGCGCCAGGAAAAATATAAGGATGCTGTTAAGCGAATCAAGGAGTATCTGGGGGATAAGAAATGAATACACATGATAGCCGAAAAGCACGTAGAAAACCGATAAGAAAAGCGGGTACAACGGAGGATGGGTCTCTGAACCCGCCACCGGGACAAGCGTGCCGTAATAGGATACGCTTTGGGCCAAATTATTATAGCTGTCCCTGTCTCCTATGATTTGATCGGTAGAATAACCGGCGCCTAAAAACGGCTTTCCGTCAAGGACCGATTGTGCGTGAGGATCAAAGTTAAGGTAGTAGATCGCCGTAAAAAGCCTTAACGCTACCGCAAAAAGGAACACAAGCAGCAAAAGCTTTTTGGTTTCCTTTTTTCTATCCGGCATGGAAGGTGAGTCTGTCCGCATAAAAGACCTCTCTTGCGCGCGCCTTGAGCTTTAGTTTTGATTTCAGGGTTTTAAAAAACTCTAAGGCGCCGATATAGAGCTCCCTCATTGATAACCATACTTCAAATACCATACGTCTTCCCTCAAAGATGCCGAACCGGCCTAAGGCATACCTATCCCTTGCACAGCTACTCCACGGCCTGGACGCTACTGCTGCATCATAGCCTGCATCCTTGACCATATTTTTTAATCTCGCATTGCACTCGCCAAAAGGGTAACTGAACAGATTAACCGGCGAGCCCAGCATTTTCTCAATAATTATTTTAGAATCAGCTATTTCTCTTTTAAGGACCCTGTCTGATTTAATGCCTTTTAAAACGCTATGGCTTATGGTATGGCTGCCTGCAGAAACCAGGCCTGATTTCTGCATCCGGCGGATCTGCTCCCACGTTAATTTATTGGGCCGGCCTACATATTCGGTGACCACAAAAACGGTTGCCGTAAAATCATAGGCTTTGAGGACCGGGTATGCGTAAAGATAGGTATCTTCGTTGGTATCGTCAAACGTAATCGCGATTGCCCTGGGAGGGATCGGCCTTTTTTCCCGCAGCATCATTGCCAGCGCTTCAAGAGGTATCACTGAATAATGATATGCGTCAAGCAGCTCCATCTGTTGCCTGAAGGCATGGGTAGAGACAGCCAGTTTATCCTTGGGGTTTGCATTCGGCTTAACTGAATGATACATCAGTACGCGGGTTTCCAGGCACAGCCAGCCTGCCAGACAAAGCAACGCTGCGCTGCTAACCGCAATTATGGCAATAACTTTTAGCCACTTCCCCATGGTCTAATTATAGCAAAATTTTAGCGATTGAAAGCATATTTTATGAGATAGCCTCAACCGTCATTTTACCTGCCGGGCACTGAATATGCACCCGCAAAAATGTTGCCGGTAAATCTGCTGCTCTCTGGAGAACTGCATAGCCTTCTTAAAACCGTCTTCTGTCTTAAAGTCGTAATCCAGGAACATGTCCTTATCTAGAGATTTTCCTATGCGGGATATCAATCCGCTTTCCTTGTGCGGGCTGATGGTCAGGGTAGTGGTAAAATACGCAAACCCCGCCTCTAGCGCCTTGCGGTAGGAAGCCTCAAGCCTTATTTGAAAGCATGCCTGGCAGCGCCTGCCTCCCTCTTTTTCCTGTTCCATCCCCTTGACAGCAGCAAACCAGGACTGCGTATCGTAAGGGCCCTGTGCAATAGTAAAATGCAGCTTGGCTGCCACCGCTTGGGCGGCTTCGAGGCGCCTTCGGTATTCCTCCGGCGGATGGATGTTGGGATTATAAAAAAAGCCTGTCACTTCAAAACCTTCACGCTGCAATCGTTGAGCGGCTGCGCTTGCGCATACGCCGCAACAAATATGAAGAAGTATTTTTCTGTTCATCTGGTAACAAAATCCTTTGAACCGGTGAAAAAAGACCCTCCTAAGTGATAGATAAGCGTTACCTTCTCGGTATTCCAGACATCTTTAAAGAATTCTTCTTCTGCCTTCGCATAAATCACTTCTCCTACAAATAGTGTGTGGTCGCCGAAAGGGCGCACATCCCGCACGTAGCATTCAAGATATCCGATGCATTCCAATATAAGGGGCGCCTTCATAAGCTTATCGGCCCTTAAAGGGGTAAGGCCGGCCTGCGTAAATTTATCCGCATCCCTGCCTGACACCCTTCCGCAATGTACCACTTTATCTAAAATACTGAAATCCGGCACATTAATCACAAACTCTTCCGATTTCCTGATAAGCTCGGTAGAGAGGTGCTGATTGGCTAACGAAATACCGACTAATGGGGGCTTATGTGAGAGCGGCACCTGCCAGGTAACCGTAATGATATTTGCTGTGTCTTTATACAAAGAGGTTACCATAACCACGTTCCCGCTGTTAATCAAACGCAAGTACCTGTCTTTAGGGACCTCGATCTTCATGGCTCTCTCCTTTAGCAAGTTACCATCATGCCGTCATAGGCACACACAACCTCTGTGCGCAGCTCGCCCGTTAACTGCTGCGCGAGGATAGAAGGCTTTGCAGAAAGCATGCTCATACCGAAATGCGACAGGATTGCTTTCCGGGGCCTGATGGCAGTGATCAAGCATTTCGCATCATCAAGTGATAAGTGGTCGATTTCCGGCCTAGGCTTAAAAAACACTACTCCTATGATCAATACATCTGTTTTGTAAAACGCTTCCAGCCCTTTAAAGTAACGGGTATCACTTAACAATCCGATAGTTTGGTTGCCGAGCCTGAATTTAAGCCCGTAGGTCTCAACGTTATGGATATGCAAGGGAGAAGTACGAAAGATAAAATTACCCGCTTCATATGTCTGTTCCGGATGAAGCAATTCAATCTTCTCCGGGAACGTACGGACATAGCGCAAGATGACGGGATCGTCATCGAGCGCGTCTTTGGGGCAAAAAACCGCTCCCTTCTTTTTGAACCCGCCTTCGGTCATCGCTTCTATCATTACGTTGATATCGCCGCTATGGTCAAGATGGCGGTGCGTAAGCACGATTGCGTCCAGTTGCGAAGGGTCAAGCTTAGGCCTGCTGGCATTACAACGGACAATACTTCCCGGGCCAGGGTCAATTACTACGTTGGTACCGCCGCTTGAAACCCATATACCCCCCGATGCACGCAGCTGCTTTATCATCACAAAGCGCGCTCCCGCAGTCCCTAAAAATTTCAGGAACGCTCCCGTATCTTCTTTTTTTACTCTTCTAACCATAGCTTACGCAGTTCGTTGTTTATATGCGCCATTTCTGAAGACGTCAAATCTGTTTTGTAAAACGCTTCGCTCTTCCTGGCGAGGCGCCTTTTTTGCTTGAGGGTAAGGAATTGCTCAACGCTCACCATTGTAATGCCTAGGGATTGCACAAAAAACCTGATCTCTCTATCATCGGACACCACTACCATGTTTTTTGGATTCGCAGCCTTTGCCGCCAATTGTTTTATCCGTTCGTCTGCCGATTCTTCATGCGAATACAGGATCTCGATTCCTTCGTACGGCTTTCTCTGGTAAGGAGCGCGCGGGTAGCCGTCAAAGACCAAAAGTACGGTATTGCGGCTACTCCCGCAGAGTTTTCCGACTCTGACGGTTTCAGCGAGGAGAAGCTCGGGCTCCTTATGGCGAACGTGTATGGGCGGGGTAAACGCTGCGTGTCTTACGACATTATACCCGTCTATGATGTACTGTAAGGACATAAATGAGGCCCCCTATCGCTGCATAGACGAGCAGGAAGAAAAAACCGATCAACGACATGGCAAAACTTAAGTCTTTTGACACTGCGGCCTTTGAAAAGAAATAAATGGTAGAGGCGTCGCGTAAACCCAGGCCTCCGATAGAAATAGGCAAAAGGGTAATTGCGCCGATAATAGGAAGAAATACAAAAAAATACGCAATGTGGATGTGAATACCCAAGGCCTGCGCTATCACATAATTAGTGATAGGGGCTACGATCTGTATGAGCAGGGAAAGCGCTACGTTCTTGACAATGATGCTTTTGTGATGTTTGAAAAAGTGTATCTCTTTATGAAGATTGGTGAAAAGCTCCCGTATCCTGCCGGCGTTGGGAGAATGGAGCAATTTGTTGATTTTTGAAAAAAAGAAGCTGTTAAACAATACCAAAAGCACTGCACACAGGATTCCCGTAATAATCGCAACTGCCCAGAAGACCCCGCTATCCTGCACAAACCTCCAGCCAAAGAATAACGCAAGCAGCGTCACAATGACCAACCCCACATAGCCGCTTAGGCGGTCAAGGAGCACTGTGGCTACGACCTCTGCCGGCCTTTTGGTATGCGCGGCAAGGTCTACGCTTCTGACCAAATCCCCCCCGATAGTAGAAGGCAGGAATACGTTAAAAAAAACACTTCCCGCAAATGAAGTAACCACTCTCTTATAAGGAAGATGGATTTCGACTGCTTTCAACAGCATCTTCCATCTCCAAAAACACAGAAAATAGTTAATTGAGAAGATCAGAAGGGCAGCCAAAAGAATCAGCTTGTCGGAGCGCTTAATGACTAAGACAAGGCTGTGCATGTCCACTTGCCGAAATAAAAAAATCAGCAAGGCAACCGTAATGCTGATTCTCAAAAAGAGGGCGGATGCTTTACGTATGAAATTCATAGACCCTCGTATCAGATTGTAGTGAATTCGCGGCCGGTCAGCCGCGTATGCGCCTCCAGGTACTTGGCGGCGGTGCCGGCAATCACCGCATCGGGCAGCCGAGGTGCAGGAGGCCTTTTGTCCCAATGCAGGCTTTCAAGGTAATCCCTGACAAACTGCTTATCAAAACTTGGCTGAGGCTTACCCTCTTCATAGGTTTCGCTGGGCCAGAAACGCGAAGAATCCGGCGTCAATACCTCGTCAATAAGCATCAACTCATTATTGTAAATACCGAACTCAAATTTTGTATCGGCAATGATTATACCTTTTGAAAGCGCGTAATCGTGGGCCTTTTGATAGATCGCAAGGCTAACCTCCCGGATCTTGGCGGCACGCTCGTTTCCCAGAGTAGCTTCAACGTATGCGAAATCGACATTTATGTCGTGGCCTGCCTCTTCTTTCGTCGAGGGAGTAAAAATCGGTTGCGCAAGTTTTGATGATTCGCGCAAGCCTTCGGGCAAACCTACGCCGCATACTGACTGGTTTTTTTGATACTCCTTCCAGCCCGAGCCGGACAGGTATCCTCTGACCACACACTCCACGGGCAACGGTTGAGTTTTTGTTACGAGCATAGAACGGAACTCAAGGTCAGGGCGGTATTTTTTTAAACTGGCGGGGTAAGCCTCGACGTCAGCTGCGATAAGATGGTGGGGAATGATGTCCCTGACAAAATTAAACCAAAAACAGGAAAGCGCAGTCAATACCTTTCCCTTATGCGGAATCCCGCAGGGCAATACTACATCGAACGCAGAGATCCTATCTGTGGAGATAATAAGCAACTTATCCTCAATTTCGTACACGTCCCTGACTTTCCCGCGTTTAAACAGTTTTAGGTCTTTAAAGTTCGTAGTGAGTAAGACGCTGGTATCCATAGTGTTTCCCTTAATGCGTATTTGTGTATGCGTGGAAACGCTGTTTCAACAATTCGAATTCCTGCCACAACTCTTCCGGAAGGTTTTTCTTGAACATATGAAAAAAGAGCCGTATCCCTTTAAACTCTTCAAGCCATGCTTCTTTATGTATCTCGAAAAGTTTTTTCATGGCCCCTTCCTCAAGCCTGATCCCCGTCATATCCAGGTCACTAAGGTGCGGTATATACCCTATAGGGACCTGCTGCGCGCTCACTTTATTGTTACAGCGGTCAAGGACCCATTCTAATACCCTGAGGTTTTCCCCGAACCCCGGCCAGATAAATCTTCCGTGCGCATCTGTCTTGAACCAGTTCACGTGAAAAATTTTGGGAGGGTTTGACATTTTCTTGCCCATCATAAGCCAATGCCTAAAGTAGTCTGCCATGTTGTACCCGCAGAAAGGAAGCATTGCCATAGGGTCACGCCTGACCTGGCCAAGCTTTCCTACCTGGGCAGCGGTAAGCTCAGACGCCATTGTTGCACCGACGAAGACCCCGTGCTGCCAGTTAAATGATTCGTAGACCAACGGCGCAAGATGACATCGCCGCGTACCAAAGATAATCGCCGAAATCGGGACTCCATGATGCTGCTCCAGGCGAAACGACGCTGAAGGACAATTGCTAATCGGAGTAGTGAAACGACTGTTAGGATGCGCGCCTTTAATTATTGCACCGTGATCGTCTTTCCTGCCGGGCCTCCAGGAATTGCCCCGCCAGTCTATTCCTTCCTCGGGCATAGGGCCATCGGCCCCCTCCCACCAGACAGTACCGTCGGGCTTAAGCAGCACATTGGTATAAATCGTATCTTTTTTGATTGTTTCGGCCATATTCAGGTTCGATTTTGAGTTGGTCCCCGGCGCAACGCCGAAAAAACCCGTCTCAGGATTGATTGCCCATAACGAACCGTCTGAATCCACCCGCATCCAGGCGATATCATCTCCTACGGTCCAAATCCTGTACCCTTTGCGCTTAAGGCCTTCCGGAGGGACAAGCATGGCAAGGTTGGTTTTCCCGCAGGCACTCGGAAACGCACCGGCAATATATTGAATGCGGCCGTTAGGCTCTTCTATCCCCATAATAAGCATGTGTTCGGCAAGCCAGTGTTCTTTATGCGCGACAAAACTGGCAATCCGCAAAGAGAGGCATTTTTTCCCAAGAAGGACATTGCCTCCGTAACCGGAATTCACGCTCCAAATCGCATTATCCTGCGGGAAATGTAAAATCAATCTTTTTCTGATATCTAATTCCGCCTTGGAATGCAGGCATTTGGTAAACTCACCGTCAACTCCCAGGTGTTTAAGCACCTCTTCGCCTACCCTGGTCATTATCATCATATTCAAAACCACATAGATGGAATCGGTAAGCTCCACCCCAATCTTACTGAACGCAGAGCCTACCGGTCCCATGGAAAACGGGATTACGTACATAGTCCTGCCTTGCATCGAATCCTTAAAATACCGCTTTGCGTTACGGTATGCCAAAGCAGGAGACATCCAATTATTCGTCGGACCTGCATCCTTTTTGCGCTTACTGCAAATAAAAGTAAGGTGTTCTGTGCGGGCTACATCGTCTTGGGCAGTGCGGTGCAAAAAACAACCCGGCAGCCTCTGTTGATTCAGCTCTATAAGCTCTCCGGTAGCTATTGCTTCCTGTTGGAGGCGGTGCTTTTGTTCCTCGGACCCGTCGATTAAGACGACGGCATCGGGTGCACAAAGTTTCACCATCTTCCTCATCCAGGCAGACAACTTTTTATTATGAACATGCAGCTTATTCATCTGTGATTAAAGATAGCGGTGGGCCGAATGCGCGGCTACGGCGCCTTCAGCGCAGGCAGTGACAACCTGATAAAGGCTTTTTTTGCGGCAGTCGCCGCAGGCAAAGAGCGCCTCTTGCGAAGTCTTCATCTGGTCATCAGTCATTATAAACCCTTCTTTATCCATTTCAACCTTATTCTTAAGGAAACCGGTATAAGGAGTAATCCCTACAAATACAAAAACCCCGTTACACGCCAAAAGAGAAAGAGAGCCGTTTTTTAGATTTTTAATCTTCGCCGCTTCGACCTTGTGCTCTCCGGTTATTTCTTCAATAACGCTATCCAGCACAAAATCGATCCGCGGGTTTTTCTTTACCTTTTCCTGGAGTATCAAGGAAGCGCGCAGCTGTTGCCGCCGGTGCACTATGGTAACTTTCTTTGCGTAGTCGGCCAGGTACAGCGCCTCTTCCAGTGCCCTGTCACCGGCACCCACCACCACCACTTCTTTGTCCTTAAACATGGGCGCATCGCAGGTAGCGCAGTAAGAAACGCCTTTGCCTATCAATCTTACCTCTCCCGGCACCTCTAAGCGCTTATACCCTGCGCCTGATGCAACAATCACGGACTTTGTTTCATATGGCACGCCTGCAGCCTTAATTGTGAACAAGGGTTGTTGCCCGGCTGCAGGCACATCGATTTCCGTTACTTCTTCGGTTTTTATATCAACGCCAAGTTCTGTCACCTGTGATTTCATCCTCTCGATGAAATCAACCGTAGAGATGCCTCCGGGAAAACCGGGAAAGTTTTCAATAGCCGAGGAAAGAATAATCTGCCCTCCTACGGCCAGCTTTTCAAAAACTATGGTGCGCAGGCGGTAGCGGCCGGCATACAATGCCGCAGTCAAACCGGCAGGGCCGGCGCCGATGATAATCAGTTCATACGCGGAATCGTTCATGTAGGTATCTTATTTGCCTTGATGAAATTTTTTATTGACCGGTCGTATGTCTGCTCAAATTCGGCAGAGAAATAACAGGCGGGAAGCTGGTGTTGTGCCCGGTGATAAGCAATGCATTCGCAACAGAGGCCCTTGCGGGAACACGGCTCATAGCTACAATTGCAATTCGCACGATTTTTCACTTGATTGATGCATTTTTTCATTTTTCGATGCCTGCTTCATGGCGACCAGCTTCTTTCTGACCGATATCTTTTTAAACAGGGATGCATAATCAATTATCAGTTTCCCGCGGAGATGGTCGATTTCATGCTGCATGACGCATGCCAATAGATCTTCTGCGTTGATGGAGACCGGCCTGCCGTCTTCGTCCTGCGCCTGTATAACGACATTCTTGGCACGTTTTACCTTTACGCAAACCCCGGGCACGCTAAGACAGCCTTCCTCTATAGCCTGCGCCCCCTGTTTACTGACAATAACGGGGTTTATCAACTTATACAGGCCGCTGCCGATATCCGCCACTATCATGGCCTCGTCAAACCCTACCTGCGGCGCAGCCAAGCCTACCCCTGATTCTGCATACATAAGGCGGGCCATTTGGCTTAAGATAGCCCGGTGATATTTGGTTATTTTCCTCACCGGCCTTGCCTTCTTCCTCAAGGAAATATCCCCGTATACCCTAATTCTTAATGCGATTTCTTCCATCGACTTTTACTATTTTCGGCTTTATTTTCCCTGCCTGGCTTTCATCTACCAGCCCGTACGCAACGATAATGATTTCATCTCCGACGCAGGCTCCCCGCGCTGCCGGGCCGTTAAGGAAAATAACGCCTGACTTACGTCTGCCCTTTATTGCGTACGTCTCAAGCCTTGCGCCGTTGTTAAGGTTAAGAACTTCTACTTTTTCTCCGGGAAGGATGCCTGCCTTCTCCATGAGTAATGTGTCTACCGTAATACTCCCTTCATAAAATAAATTTGTCTGTGTAACCGTTGCACGGTGTATTTTTGATTTCAGGACAGTTATCAGCATGGCTCTCCTTAAACCTACTTAAGCGGCCTTTACGAGGCGGTAGGCCTGACGGGCGATCATCAACTCTTCATTAGTGGGTATCACCAGTACCCGCGGTTGTTTCTTAAAAAATGAAAGCAGCCCAAGGCATATTTTTTTGCGGATCATCTTTTGGTTCTCCCCTATGCCGGCAGTAAATACCAAGGCATCGCAGCCTCCCATAATCGCGGCATACGCTCCGATGTATTTTTTTATGCGGTATACGAAGATTTCAATGGCAAGCTTTGCGCGTAAGACACCTTGGCGGCTCTTTTTTGCAAGCACCCTCATATCGTTACTGGCCCCGGAAATCCCCTTAAGGCCGCTTGCCTTATTCAAAAGCTCATCCATGTCATGGGGGGTGAGTTTCTTTTTTGCCATAATATAGGTTATCAGGGCAGGGTCGATATCTCCGCAGCGCGTCCCCATGACCAGCCCTTCAAGAGGCGTAAATCCCATAGAGGTATCGATTGATTTGCCTTCTTTGATTGCAGCAATACTGCAACCATTGCCTAAATGGCACGTAATAAGCTTAAGCGCATGCAGGGGTTTCTTGAGAATGCGCGCACACTCACCGGCTACATAGTGATGGCTGGTACCGTGAAAACCGTATTTACGTATGCCGAACCTCGTATAGTATGTATACGGCAGGCCGTAGATATAGGCGTAATCCGGCAATGTCTGATGAAAAGCGGTATCAAATACCGCTACCTGTGTCGTGCCGGGCAGTAATTTCTTGCAGGCAAGTATGCCGGCTAAATTCGCCGGATTGTGCAAAGGGGCAAGCAGTGAACACTGCCTGATTTTACGGATCACCGCCGCATCGATTACCACGGTATCCTTGAATTTCTCGGCACCATGTACGACACGGTGACCGACCAGGCCAACTCCGTCGATCCTGGATAAGATCATCCTGAAGCCGGTATAGTGATCCCTGATTTTTGAGCCGCGTTCTCCTATGCGCTCGATCTTGCCCTGAGAGATTACGTTACCCCGGGGCATCAGAAAGAGCTTGTACTTTATCGAAGAGCTGCCGCTGTTGATAACGAGGACTTTCATGGCTTACTGAGCCCTGATGGCAGTGACGGCAACGCAGTCAACGACGTCTTCCACGCTGCAGCCACGGGATAAATCACTGCAAGGTTTCTTAAGCCCAAGAAAAAGTGGGCCAAGGGCCCGGGCGCCGGCAAGCCGCTGGGTCAATTTATAACTGATGTTGCCGGAATTCAGGTCCGGAAAAATGAGTACGTTGGCTTTCCCGGCAACCGTGCTCTCGGGATATTTAATCTGCGCAACTTCCGGTACAAGTGCGGCGTCTACCTGCATTTCCCCGTCCGCAAGCAAATCCGGGGCCATCTGGCGGATAAGGCCGAGCGTCTCGACAATATCGTCGAGTTCTTTGGCTCTTGCAGAGCCTTTGGTAGAATAACTTAAGAGGGCGATGCGCGGGATAAAATCAAGGACCTTTGCGGTCATCCTGGCAGCAGAAATGGCGATACAGGCGAGCTGGCGCTTGTTCGGCTCGGGGATGATGCCGCAATCGGCGAACACAAACGTCCCTTTTTCTCCGTAAGGGCAATGCGGCACTACCATAATGAAACAACTGGTGGCAATAAGTAGCTTTTCGTCTATTCCCACGCAATGAATGGCTGCGCGGGCCGTATCAGCGGTAGTATGGCTTGCACCGGCAACAAACCCATCAACCCTGCCTTCCTTCACCAGCATCGCTGCATAATAGAGCGGGTCCTCAAACAGCTTCTTTGCGGCTTCAAGGTCCACTCCCTTTTCCTTACGCAGCTGATAATACTCTTGCACATAACGCGCTTGTTCCCCACAGTCTATCTTATCGGGGGAGAGCAAAATAACCTTTGCGATACCTTCCTTCTCGATAATCTTCGCCGCTTCGGCCACGCGTACGTCGTTGTACTCGGGCAAGACAATGGTCTTTTGATTCGCAGCCGCCTTCCTCCTGAGTTTTGCGATGGTCTCCATAGCCTTCCCTTTTACAGTTAAATGTGGGCTTCTATCTTCTTTCTTAAATCAGACTTGGTGAGCGCCCCTACTATCTGTTCCATTATTTTGCCTTTTTTGAAAAAAACCAATGTCGGTATGGACATAATGCCGTACCTGTTGGCGGTACGGGGGTTTTCGTCGATGTCAAGCTTTGCGATCGTGAGACGGGGATGGAATTCTTTGGCCAACTCCTCAATCACAGGGGCGACGATTTTGCAAGGCCCGCACCAGGGTGCCCAAAAATCGACAAGCACCGGGGCGTCTGAATCCAAGACCTTCTCTTTAAAATTATGGTCGGTTAGGTGTACTATTGACATGAATAGAGATGGAATTTAACGAAACAGGGATATAAGATATCACAAAAATAATTCCTTTGCAAGATATTTTAGCCTCTCGGCATCAGTTTTTTAAGCTCGCGCGCAGCTACAGCGCTTGAAAAGGAAGGCTTACGACCGCTTCTTAACCATAACCAGCATCATCTTAAAGCGTTGCGGGGCTTTCAGGGAATGAGGCTTGTTCGCAGGCATAATCAACATCTGCCCTGCGCATACCAAAAAAGCCTCCCCCTTTATATAAATGCGCGCTTGGCCGTCTAAGATATAAACCAGCGCATCAAAAGAGGCAATATGCTCGCTTAAACCCTGGCCTTTATCAAAGGCAAACACGGTTATTGTCCCGGCATCCTTGTTGATGATCGTCCGGCTCACTACTGCGCCTGCCTGGTAGTCGATCAACTCAGCAGGATTGATGATTTTTCCTAAAAGCTTCTTGCCGTTATTACTGCGCCGTATCAAATCTTCCTCCTTCAATAACCATATTACTGCAACGTTACCCTACATAAATTCTATATCGAAAAAATGAATTTTCAAGAAAATACTTTAAAGCCCCTAAGGCTTGGGCCGACTGATACTATTCGAAAAGTAACCACCGGTAAGCGCATCCAGGGAAGCAGTGAGTTCTGCAATCCGTAATTCTTTCTCTAACCTTTTCTTTCTGTCTCCCAGCGAAAGTGAGTCCATATCAATTTTTACCCTTAATCTCTCGAAATACAATTTGGTGACGCTGTCTAATACATCGTCCCTTAATTGTGTAGTTAACCTTGATCTTACATCGATAGATGTCTGGTCATTGTTCCATATCAATTCGCTTAAATCCCAGCTTACAGAAATATCCCATTCTATACTATCCCGCCCCCTACGCAACGCATCGTCTTCGGACTTAGTCGTTGAGCCGGTTTCCCAGTGCCATAAGTCGGCGTTATCATTGTTTAGGCCGAAGGTTATTTTCGGCAGCCAGCCCTTACGCTGCGCCTGCTCTCTCCAACGCAATATCTTTTCCGGCTCTACCTCTGCATACTGCATCGCTGCCTGTTGTACTTGTTTTATGCAAGGCTCCTGCTTCAGGTAACCTGACAAAAAACCGGCTTCTTGATCATCCGGGGGTTCGCCCAATACGGCCTTAAAGATGCCCTCTTGGCAAGCTGCATACAAAACACCCGTCCCGTTCATTGCGATGCAATTGACTTTTTTAGTAACGAGCCGCCAAGATATCTCTTCCCATCTTTTCTCACGAAAAAGGAAAATCCCCGATCGAGTCACCGCAAAAAGCTGGGATTTTTTATGCAACAGGAATTGCACATCCTGATCTAATAATCCGTGACTGGGAACCCTACTCCAGGTCTTTCCTTTATCAAGACTAACATACACCCCCCTGGAAGAAGCGAGAAATATTCGCCGCGCATCACCTTCATCGATGCAAAGGTAGCGTAACGAAAAATTCTCTCCGGTATTGTCTTCTTCTAAGGATTCTTGCGCGCCTTCCTCCGCGGACTCATCACTTTGGCCGATAAACAATTCAACCCATGCTGATGTGTTGTCTTTACGCGCAAACATCCCGCTTGTACACGTTACATATACGTAATTACTGTCTGTGGCCGGGCATGCGATGTTGCGCACGCGGCACTTTCCGACTTTTCCTGCCTGCCTATCCCAGCTCCTTCCATTATCATAAGAAATAAATAACCCCTCTGCGGTCCCCAGTATAACCCCATACGGGGCAATCGCCACACTGCTACAATCCCCTTCTTTGGAATTTTTCCCTTTAAAAATCGTTTTCCACGACCTACCTCCATCATGGCTATATAAAAGCCCCTTGCTTGTTGCCGCATAGAGACGACGATGCGTTTTGTCTCCAAACACCAATGCATTCACTCTTGCACCTTCTTTAATTGAATATAACATGGCCCAGCTTTTTCCTGAGTTGTCGGTCCTTAGTATATACCTTCCTGCGCCTGCCAAAATAACATCCCGGTTGCCCTCATCAACAAGCAGTATATTCACCTGCGTGTTTCCCCTGCCAATATCCTCCCAAGCGACTTCTGCATGCAAGGGCATTGTTAACGACGGCGAAAAAGATAGTGCTACCACGCATATTATTACTGTCTGTATCCTCATCTTCCACCTCCTGCCCTAATAGACGCAACCTACAACAGAATCTAACTAAAAAAATTTGCCTGTGGTATAATAAAGGCATGGACAAAATGGCGGAATTGCTGTTGGCGCTGTCTTTAAAAGACTGGCTGATTATTATTGCCTT
>JAQUON010000006.1 GCA_028717045.1 Candidatus Omnitrophota bacterium
AACAGGGTCTTCTCCTCCTTCTCCTGTATTGGATTTTCCTCCGATTTGGTTCATGGCCATTGCGATAGTCTCATGCGTGGCCCTGCTGATAGACCCGAAACTCATCGCACCCGTCACGAACCTGCGCGCTATCGCCTCAAAAGGCTCGACTTCGCCAATGGGAATAGGCTTGGTTTCTTTAAATTTAAAGAGGCTGCGTAAGGTAACAGGGCCGTTTTCTTGATTATTGATATACGAGGCGAACTCTTTATATCTTGCGTAATCATTTGTACGGGATGCATCTTGCAAGGCCGCGATTGAATCCGGGTTCCAGAGATGACGTTCTCCGTCCTTCCTCCATTGGTAAAGACCGCTGTGCGGCAACAAGTCCGCCTGGATATCCTGCCCCCTATAGGCCTGTTGGTGCCTAAGGACTGTTTCGCGGGCAATGGTCTTAAAATCCGCTCCTGCGATCCTTGATACCGTTCCCGGGAACGAACGCTCAATGACCTCCTGGTGCAAGCCTAATGCCTCAAAAATTTGCGCTCCCCGATAACTCTGTAACGTAGAGATGCCCATTTTCGAAAGTATCTTAAGGATGCCTTTAGCCACTGCCTTTCTGTAATTGTCTCTTGCGGTAGAAAAATCAACTGGCACATCTCCTTCGTCGCAAAGGGACGCAATAGCTTCATAGACCAGATATGGATTAACACAATCAGCCCCATAGCCGAATAAAAGCGCAAAATGATGGACCTCGCGCGGTTCAGCGCTCTCCACAAGTATGCTGACCTGCGTCCTTAAGGCCTTGCTGATTAAATGATGATGGAGGGTTGCGGTCGCAAGCAATGCAGGCAATGCCGCACATTGTTCGTTAGTACCGCGGTCGCTTAAGACAAGAAAGGCATACCCTGCCTTGATCGCAGATTCCGCTTCTTCACATATAGCCTCAAGCCTTTTTAAAAAATCGCTTTCCTCTTTTGTATTAAAAAGGATAGAAATGCGTTTTGTCTTAAAACCGTTTCCTTTAATCGATTGTATGGTGTTTAATTCTTCGTTGGTAAGAATCGGCTGGTCCACTTTAAGCGTATGGCAGTGCTCAGGGCCTTCTGTAAGTATGTTTTGTTCAGGGCCCAGGCATACGCAAAGGCTCATCACTAATTCTTCCCGGATAGAATCCACCGCAGGATTGGTGACCTGGGCAAACAGTTGTTTAAAATACGCATAGAGGAGCTGCGGCCGAAGAGACAATACTGCAGGCGGCACATCATTACCCATAGAACCTATCGGCTCTTGGCCCTGCGCAGCCATAGGCTTGATAATCATCTTCATATCTTCCCGGGTGTATCCGAAAGAAGATAAAAGGAGCGGGATTGCCGGCTGCACACGCTCGGGAGTTTTCAAACCCGTAGGTAAGGTTTCAAGGTGCAGTATTTTTTCTTTTGTCCATGCATGGTAGGGTTGCCTTCTTGAAACATCATCCTTGATTTTTTCATCGTCAACAATCAACCCAAGGGCGGTATCGATAAAGAACATTTTCCCCGGCTCCAGGCGCCCCGAAGCAATAATTTCTTGCGCGGGGACATCCAAAACCCCTACCTCGGAAGCCATTACTACAAGATCGTTTTTCGTCAGAAGGTAGCGCGCTGGACGCAGCCCGTTACGGTCCAGCACTGCCCCGATTTTTATGCCGTCTGTAAACGCGATGGCTGCCGGTCCATCCCATGGCTCCATGACGCAGGAATGATATTCGTAAAACCCTCTCAGCTCTTCGGACAAGAAACGGTTCTCCTGCCATGCCGCAGGAATAAGCATCATCATTGCATGGGCAATATCCCTACCTCCCAACACAAGCAATTCAAAGACATTATCGAGCGCAGCTGAATCGCTGCCTCCCGGTACGATAACCGGCAGGATATTCTTCAGGCCTTTGCCGAATGCATCGCTACGCAAAAGCCCTTCCCGGGCGCGCATCCAATTAATATTGCCTCGCAGGGTATTGATCTCGCCGTTGTGTGCGAGAAACCTGAAAGGCTGCGCCAGGTCCCAGGCAGGAAAGGTGTTAGTGCTGTAACGCGAATGTACCAGGCATAAGGAACTTTTTAGCTGCTCGTTTCCCAGGTCGCTGAAAAACGTCTTAAGTTGGCCGGGCATTAACAAACCTTTATAAGAAAAAGTACGGCAGGAAAGGTTGGTAATATAAAAAAACGACTGTTGGCTAAGGCTAGCGCATCTTACTGTATTCTCTATTTTTTTCCTGATACCATACAACACCCTTTCAAAAGAAAGGTCGGTTGCCAGTTTCCTGTTTCTGCCGATAAAAACCTGCTCTATGACCGGCTCGGTTTGTCTTGCGGTATTTCCGATTTCCGTATTATCAACGGGCACGCTGCGCCAACCTAAAAGTACCTGCCCTTCATTTGTAACGGCTTTTAAAAAAACACGTTTGCAGAAATCTCGTTCTTTTCTATCGCGCGGCAAAAACACCAATCCGCTGCCATAGTAACCCTTGACGGGAAGGCGTATCTGCGCTTCTGCGGCAACTTCGCTGAAAAATTCATGCGGCATCTGGATCAATATGCCTGCCCCGTCTCCTGTCTTAGGGTCTGCGCCGGTTGCCCCACGGTGCGAGAGTCGCATAAGCACTGCAAGGCCCTGCCGGATAATCTGGTTGCTTTCCCTACCCTTCACATCGCAGACAAAGCCTACCCCGCAGGCATCATGCTCAAACCGCCCGTCGTAGAGCCCGTATCTCTGTGCGTGTGTTCTTTTATCCATGGCCTAACCTGTATTTTTCAATTTGAATACCCAGTTTTTTAATCTTGGAGCGCATTGTGTTACGGTTGATACCCAAGATCTTTGCTGCCCGCAACTGGTTGCCTGCGGTACGTGCAAGTATATGTTCAAACAATGGCTTTTCCACCTTCTCCATAACCATCCTGTAGAGGTGCCCGCTTTTATCGCCGAGAAGTAAATTCCCAAGCTGTGTGATGTTTGTTTCCAAGGAACTCATGGTGCCGATATCCTCTTTTTCGTCTCTGTACCCCTGTGGGTTGCCATACTCGTTATCTTTCTGCTCCATCGGGCTGCCTAAAATTTAATCAATCGCGTTTCAAAAATGTGCGGGCTTTCTCTATGCCCGCACATGACTGCGTATTATTTAGATATCAAAATAAAGGTAAAACTCATAGGGATGCGGACGCATCCTTACCGGATCTATTTCTCTTTTACGCTTAAACTCAAGCCAAATATCAATGACATCCTTGGTAAACACCCCTCCTTGCAGCAAATATTCGTGATCCGCTTCAAGCGCGTCTATTGCCCGGCGCAGCGACGAAGGAACAGTAGCTATCTTTTTCAATTCTTCCTCGCTCAATTCAAAAAGGTCGATATCTAACGGCTCGCCCGGGTCAATCTTACGCCGTATGCCGTCAAGGCCTGCCATCAGCATTGCGCTAAATGCCAGATAGCCGTTGCATGAAGGGTCAGGCGGTCTAAATTCTATTCTTTTTGATTTAGGGCTGTCTGAATACATTGGGATCCTGACTGCGGCAGAACGGTTGCGTGCCGAATACACTAGGTTTACAGGAGCCTCGTACCCCGGCACTAATCTTTTGTAAGAATTGGTGGTCGGTGCACAAAATGCCATGAGGCTGTTGGCATGCGTAAGGAGCCCGCCGATATAGTATTTGGCTGTCTGCGACAATAAGGCATACCCTTTCTTGTCATAGAAAAGGTTGACTCCGTTTTTCCATAAGCTCTGATGGCAATGCATGCCTGAACCGTTGTCGGCGAATAGCGGCTTGGGCATAAAAGTAGCTACCATGCCGTTCTTTTTCGCCATATTCTTGACGATGTACTTATAAAGCAACAGGTCGTCTCCCATCTTGGTCAGGTTGTCAAACTTCATGTCAATCTCACACTGGCCAGCAGTAGCTACTTCATGATGGTGCACCTCGACATTGATGCCTGATTCCTTCATTTTCAGGATCATCCTACTCCTTAAATCCTGTATAGAATCGTGCGGCGGGACGGGGAAATACCCCTCTTTAAACCGTATCTTATATCCTAAGTTCGGATTTTCATCCCGGCCGGTATTCCAGTCTGCCTCAGCAGAATCGATAAAATAATAACCGGAATTCTCTGTTTGGTCGAAGCGGATACTGTTAAACAGAAAGAATTCTGCTTCGGGGCCAAAATACACATTATCCGCAATACCCGTCTCTCTCAAGTATTTTTCCGCTTTTTTGGCGATATAGCGAGGATCGCGCGTATAGGGCTTACGGGTAAGCGGGTCATAAATATCGCAGATGAGGCTTAAGGTAGGGACCTCGCACACAGGATCTACTATCGCGGTGAGGGGGTCGGGAATCAAAATCATGTCTGACTCCTGGATCTTCTGGAACCCGCGGATTGATGATCCGTCAAAACCAATGCCATCCACCCAAATCGAACGTACAATATCGTCCATTTCCAAAAGCTCAGATGCGGGAATGGAAAAATGCTGCCAAAGGCCAGGCAGGTCGTTGAATTTAAGGTCGATAATCTGGAGGTTTTTTTCTTTTACCATCTTAATGACATCCCTGGCTGCCTTTTCGTCAAAAGAGCCGTTGACGAGCGGGTTCTTCGTTTTGATTTCCCTGATTACTTTTTTCTTGGCCATGCCTTCCTCCTTGGGTGAGTAAATAAAAAGGGTGTTCTTTTTCAAGAACACCCCTGTTCTTTTACTAAATATATGTACCTTTGGTGCACTACGATGTGCCTATATTTTAAGCATCTACATATACAAGTAACATCGGGCGCTTTTTGGTAACCCCTTTTTTTCTTTTTTGTTAAAGCGCCACTTCCCCTCTTTCGCCGGTGCGGATCCGAATGGCATTTTCAACATGGTAAATGAATATTTTTCCATCGCCGACCTCTCCGGTTTTGGCAGCACCTATAATAGCCTCGGCAATACGCTCGACATCCTGATCCCGGATAATAATCTCAATCTTTATCTTGGGGAGGAGTTCTACCTTATATTTTTCCCCCCGCCACTGTTGTACTACTCCTTTCTGTTTACCGTGCCCTTCGATTTCGCTGATCATAAGCCCGGCGCAACGGGCACTCTCTAAGACGCGCCGCACGCCATCTAATTTCTCTGGCCGTATAATTGCCTCTATTTTTTTCATAATAACCTCCTGTCTAGCCGTTTTTTGTCCCTAAAAATGAATATCCCGGTTTACGCCCCAAGAATTCAGGGTATGCGGAATTTCCGTGTTCCCCTATATCAAGCCCTTCTATTTCTTCCTGCAGGCTGACGCGTATGCCTAATGTCGCTTTCAAGGCCGCCCATGTAAGCGCCGAGACGATAAAGGTATACGCTGCGGTAGAGACAACGCCGGTAAACTGGGCAAGCAGCAATTTGGTCCCGCCGCCAAACAGCAGGCCGTTTCCGGTGGCAACACCGGTTATCTTATCCTGGGCAAAGAGCCCTATGCAAAGCGTACCAAAAATTCCGTTCACCAGATGGACTGATAAGGCACCGACAGGGTCGTCTATCCTTATTCGATCAAAGCCTATTACCGCCAAGACTACCAATATGCCGGCAATAAGCCCTATGAGTATTGCACTGCCAACGCTTACAAATGCGCATGGCGCAGTAATAGCCACTAAGCCAGCAAGGCAACCATTAAGCGTCATCCCTAGATCCGGTTTTCCTAAAAGCATCCATGAAATGATAGTCGAGCTCATGACTGCAGCAGCTGCCGCAGTATTCGTGGTAACGGCTATATGGCTGATTGCCAGAGGATCCGCAGCCATGGTCGAACCCGGGTTAAACCCAAACCATCCGAACCAGAGAACGAACGTGCCCAGTGTCGCAAGCGATAGGTTATGACCGGGTATGGGGTTTATATTTCCGTTATGATATTTACCGAACCTAGGGCCCAACATCAATACACCGGACAGCGCAGCCCAGCCACCTACGGAATGGACTACCGTGGAGCCGGCAAAATCAAACATCCCCCTCTGCGCCAGCCATCCCCCGCCCCATATCCAGTGGCCGATTACCGGATAAATAAACATAGTCATAATAAAGGTAAAAAAGATAAAGGATTTATATTTTATCCTTTCTGCGACTACTCCCGAAACAATGGTTGCTGCAGTTCCGCAAAACACAAGCTGGAAAAAGAATTTTGCCCATAAAGGAACGCCTGTCCAGCTGATTGCAGAATATACCCCTTGATACGCTAAGCCGGTTGCAGGCGAATTATCCAGGCCGCCGGCAAAGAATAGTCCTTTCAATCCCACAAAGGCATTACCGTCCCCGAACATAAGCCCCCAACCTAAGACTAAGAACCCGAGCGAAGAGACTGCAAATACGATAAAATTCTTGGACAGGATATTCACGCAGTTCTTCATCCTTGCAAAGCCGGCTTCGACCATGGCAAACCCTAAGTTCATAAAAAATACCAGCATCGCAGTCACAAGCACCCACATTGTATCTAACGCTACTTTAAACTCCATAGCACATCCCTCCTTTGCGAATCTTAGAACGAGTAACTAAGATATAGACCGGTAAAGAACCGGTTCTTTTGATTTCCATTTTTCTTGTCGCTTAAGCTCCCCCATGGCAACGAGTAATTAATAGTGGGCTTGCAGGATAAATTCTTTGCGAGAGGGATATTAATTCCTGCGCCGATTGCAGCGTCGCCGCCTTTACCCCCGTAATACTGTTTATTGTTATATCCGATGTGGCCTACCAAATCAAAACTCAATGCGTATCCCTTTAGTTTAAAAGGGATGCAGTATGCCGCATTTATCACCGTATAGCTGCCTTCTCCGCCGCCGTCATCCTTTTTGCCGTAATCATAGTAGTAGTATAGTGACGGTGATAAAAGGACTCT
Source organism: Candidatus Omnitrophota bacterium (assembly GCA_028717045.1). Lineage (GTDB taxonomy): Bacteria > Omnitrophota > Gorgyraeia > Gygaellales > Profunditerraquicolaceae > SURF-25. The sequence continues at coordinate 6,864 of JAQUON010000006.1, forward strand.
GGGAAACGCCAACCCCGCATATACTTCCCGGCTAAAACCCCCTGTCGAACCATCCGCAGGCGCAATATCCGGAAATTCATAATACGTGTGGCCGACAGAAACGTCCAAAGAAGGAAAATTATAGGTGTAGTCAAAAATATAATCTGTCTCGGATGACTTGAGGGCGTCCTCATTATGCATATCCCTACTCATCCAAAGGCCTAATTTTACCCGCCCGTATTTGGATTCCGGGCTCCTGACATATATACCGGGCTGCACCACAGGGTCTGCGTCAAGCATAATCCCACGCCACATGTATATCGAGCTTACCGTTACATCGCCTGACACCTCAAACCCTGCGCTTGAGAGAATCCCTTCCTGCTGTGCCGATACGCTCCCATGTGCGCATAAAAAAATAATACCGGCAACCGCGCATAAATACTTTTTCATCGCTTCTTCTCTCCCTTCCTCGGTAGTATGGCTTTGCTTTTTCGTTCCCCGCTGCTGACGCGCACACATTCATTCAAAGGCAATACCGCAATTTTACCATCGCCCACTCTCCCCATAGAACACTGCGTCAGGATCGTAGAGATAATATCCTTTACCTGCGTATCGAGTGCGTATATTTCTATCTTTGTTTTGTGCACAAACAGGAATGCATCGGGCCTTTCGCTTTGTACCCCAAATCCCCTTATTTCGCTTACCGTCATTCCGGGTATCCCGATTTTCCTTAACGCAGGGGTCAAATCCTTCAGCCTCTCTGAACGAATAATACATTCGATCTTCTTCATGCCGCCTCCTTAAAAATAAAAAACGTCCTTTCAATCCTGTCCTCTCCCTTGGATCAAAAAGACGTCTGCGTCCTAAACACAACCCATAAAAAAGGCGTTCCTCTCAAGAGAACGCCTCTGTATGTACACTTCAATGTGCGAAAAGACCTTACCTACTTCTTAGAAGTACAAGTAAAAATGCGCCTTCGCTGGTAACCTTTTTTAATTACCGGTATCCTTGGAATAAGGCAGCGTACTTATCCCTAATCTTATGTTTAAGCTTTATGACTCTGACGTGCGACATGCCTAACCGCATACCTATTTCCCTCATTGTCAGGCCTTCGATACACAGATTAAATACGTCTTTCTCGCGCTTGGTCAAACCATTATTGCCGATTTTCTCAATAAGCATCTTCATGTCCAGGCCACAGATCATCTCGTTGGTATCTGGCGTTGCCGCAATATCTATGGCCGTATCCTCCCCTTCTTCGTTGTGAAAAAGGGAATCGAGAGAGACGCAACGGGCTTTTGCCCTTGTTTTACGCAGAAAATTCTTCAGATGAAAATAACAACCCTGCAGGATATAGCTATCGGTTTTTCCGTCAATAATTTTACGCCGGTACGCAAGCCATAAAAAAATGAGTGCTTCCTGATACAAGTCCTCATCGTTAAAAAAGGAGTGGTGACCGTTAAGTCTATAAGCGATCCTCTTGAGCGTGGGCGAAATTTTTCTTACAAGCGCTTCAAAGGTCATGTATCAATCCTTCTATTTGCAGGTAATCGGCATTTTTATTAGCCCCCGAATTCTCTATCATTGGGTTGATCTGTGCTATTACCAGCCTTACTGTGTGTGTTTTCATACGCGTAAAAAATAAAAAAGGCGGTACCTCTTCCTTATTAAGAAGAAGGACCGCCTTTAGTCCTCTAAAAATGAAAAAGTTCGCTTGGCTTTAAGCGAACATCATTGTCCACTACCCCGTGTTCAATATAAGTATATCACCGTATTCGCGGTTGTCAAGTTTTTTTATCTTTTACGTCTTTCGCTAAAATTATCGCCTCGGCGACCTCGCGCATGGTTTTACGCTTATCCATACTCTGCTTCTGGATCAACCGGTACGCCTCCGAAGGAAGAATATGTACCTCCTGTGCCAGAATTTCTTTTGCCCTCTCGACAAGTTTACGCGTGGTGAGCGCCTCTTCTGCGGTCCGGGCGCGTAAATCAAGCTCTGCATTTTCAATAGCCATGGCTGCCTGATTCGCCAGCGTAATCAGAATGGACAGCTCTTGCGTGGTAAATTCATGCCTTTTGGAAGTATAACAATTAAGCACCCCAATGACTTTACCCTTCACCGCAAGAGGAACGCTCGCAAGAGAATGCAGGCCCTCTTTCCTGGCGATGTTGCGGTTAAGGTAACGGGCGTCCTTTTCTAAATCAAGGACGCAAATCAGCTTATTCTCTTTAGCGACAGTACCTGCAATACCCTGTCCAAGCCTAACATTAGGCTTTTTGTTGTATGCATCGGAAATGGATTGGGTTGCCCTTACTACCAATTCTTGCCGCGCCGGATCAAGTAACATAAGAGAGCTAATTTTAGAATTCATTACCTCCGCAGTAACCTGTACTATCAGGCGAAGCAGTTCTTCAAGATACAAACCGGAGGTAATAAGGTTGGCGATTTTAGAAAGCGCCTCGATCTGTTTTATGTATACTTCGTATTTTCCTTGGCTTTTCGCTTTAGGCATAGTTTAAAGTATAGGCAAGTATTTATCTACTTCGTACTGGGTGACCTGTGCCTTATATTCGTCCCACTCTAGTTTTTTATTCCGGATAAAAAAGTGGAAAAGCTCTTCGCCGAGGGCTTTTTTTACCAGGTCGGATTTCTCGGTAAGCTTAATTGCCTCAAGAAGGTCTTCCGGCAAAGATTTAATCCCCGCCCTTTCCCTGCGTTCAGGCGTCATGTCATAAATATTATCATTGGCCGGTTCAGGCAGGGTATAATTTTTCTCCATACCCTCAAGGCCGGCAGTGAGCATTACCGAAAACGCCAGGTATGGATTGCAGGCCGGATCTGGCGCGCGGAACTCAAGGCGCGTCGATTTTTCCTTTCCCGGTTTATACATAGGAACGCGGATAAGCGCGGACCTGTTCATCTGTGCCCAGCAAATATATACCGGCGCTTCGTAGCCGGGGACAAGGCGCTTATACGAATTAACCCATTGATTCGTCACTGAGGTAAACTCCGGGGCATGTTTGAGCAGGCCGGCGATAAACTGTTTGGCTATTTTAGATAAATGATATTTATCTTTCTTTTCAAAGAAGGCGTTTGTCTTGCCTTTGAATAGCGATTGGTGAGTATGCATACCGGAACCGTTAATGCCGTATACGGGCTTTGGCATAAAACTTGCATGGAGGCCTTTTGCCTGGGCAATTTCTTTTGCGACCAGACGGTAGGTCATAACGTTATCTGCCATAGAAAGCGCATCAGAATAACGCAAATCAATCTCGTGTTGGCTAGAGGCGACCTCATGGTGGCTGTATTCAACAATGATTCCTAAATCCTCAAGAGCACTGACTGTTTCGTTGCGCACACTCTGCGCCACATCCAAGGGAGTCAAATCAAAGTAGCCGCCCTTATCAAGAATGATCGTATTCTTGGGGTTATTGAAGTAGAAGTATTCCAGTTCAGGGCCGACATAGTAGGTAAGGCCCATCCTTTTTGCCCGCGCAAGGTTATTTTTCAATACATAGCGGGGATCACCCGCAAAAGGCTTGCCGTTTGGCATATAAATATCGCAAAACATCCTTGCGACTGGCTGTTCTTTGGATTCCCAGGGGAGTATCGCAAAGGTCGCCGGATCGGGCCGGGCTATCATATCCGATTCTTCGATGCGCGCAAATCCCTGGATAGAAGAACCGTCAAAACCCATGCCGTCTTCCATTGCCCTGGGTAGTTCATCAATAGTAATGGTGAACCCTTTCAAAAACCCCAGCACATCGGTAAACCATAATCGGATATACCTTACTTTGTGCAACTTCATTAATTTCACTACTTCTGATTTTGTCTTTGGTTTAGCGCGTACAGCCATGTTTCCTCCTGTGGATGGAAAGAAAATGTTCAATCCTGCGTAACGCCTCCTTGAGATTATCCATGCTGGAAGCGTAAGATATCCTTATGTATCCTTCTCCGGGCTTACCGAACGCAGTCCCCGGCACTACTGCCACTTTCTCTTCTTTGAGCAATTTCTGGGAAAACTCCATTGAGCTTAAACCCGTTGCTTTTATAGAGGGAAAAGCATAAAATGCGCCTTCTGGCTTGTGACACGTAAGGCCAACGCGGTTTAATTCCGCCACCACAAATTCTCTTCTTCTCTTGTATTCCCTTTTCATCTCCTCAACGGACTTTTTCCCGCTATGCATTGCCTCGCATGCAGCCATCTGGCTGGTAATGGAAACGCACATAATCGTGTATTGATGGATTTTAGTCATAGCTGCGATTATTTCTTTCGGACCGCACGCATACCCTATACGCCACCCTGTCATTGCATATCCTTTGGAAAACCCGTTTAAATAGACAGTGCTCGTTTTTGCGCCGGAAAGCACAGGAAAGGGCGTATGTTCAAAATCATAGGTAAGATCTCCGTACACCTCATCAGTAATGCAAAGTAAATTATGTTTCAGGATGACTTTCTTGATGACCTCCAACTCCCTCCTTGTGTAAGAAACGCCGAGAGGATTAGAGGGGTAATTTAAAATGATTCCTTTTGTATGCTGATCAATGTGTTTCTCTAATACGGAAGGGTCAACTTTAAAATGGCTCTTCTGGGTATCAATATACACAGGTATGCCTCCGGCAAGTTCCACCATGGGGCCGTAAGAGACATAACAAGGCAAAGGAACCAAGATTTTATCATTCGGATTAATGATTGCGCGGCATGCCAGGTCCAAGCCTTCGCTTACCCCCACCGTAATCAGGATTTCTTCGTCTGGGCAATACTCAATGCCATACCTGTTCTTAAGGTACCGTGCAATGCTCAACCGTAATTTATACAGCCCTTTATTAGAGGTATAAGAAGTAAAACCCTGCTCCAGAGAAAAAATACCGGCTTCCCGTATCTGCCAAGGCGTGACAAAATCAGGCTCTCCCACGCCGAGGGAAATAACGTCTTTCATCCCGAGTACCAGGTCAAAAAATACCCGGATACCCGAGGGCTGCATCTCTTTCACTTTTTGTGATATTATATTTTCCATAATTGTACTGTATGGGCCTATAGTCGATGGTCTATAGACTATGGACTATTGTCTCATATCGGTTTTTTTTGCCTAATACGATATTGCTATTCTTTTATTCTCTTCTTTATGTCTAAGGATGACTCCGTCTTCTTTATATTTTTTCAGTAAAAAATGGGTTGCCGTACCCCTGACATTCTCAAGAGGGGCGAGCTTCTCGGCAACAAAGCGCGCTACCGTGTTTAAATCTTTTCCTTCCGCGATCAAAAGGAGATCATACGTGCCTGACACCAGGTAACAGCTTGCTACCTCAGGAAACGAGTATATGCGTTCTGCAATCTTGTCAAATCCAAGATCCTTCTGAGGAACAATATTGACTTCTATTAATGCGCGAACCTGCGCATCTGAGTCCTTAGCCAACTCTTTATTAATAACTGCTTTATATTTTAATATAACCCCTTCCTTTTTGTATTTTTCAATTGCCTTGCGTACATCCTGCGGCTTCTTTCTGGTCATCTTGGCGATATCTTCAATACTTGCCCTGCCGTCTTTTTCCAGAATTTCGAGTATCTCGTCCATTTTGCCTCCTCTTGATTACCTCAATTTAAATGACACATACCAAAGCACCAATGACAAATGAATGATAAATCACAAATGACAAAACTCAAATCCCAAATCAATCCCAATGTCCGAATGACCAATGACCAATTCTAGATGAAAAACCAGACGGGTCGATAGTCAATAGTCTATAGACCATCGGCCATAGACCCTGAAATAAGGTTTTGATATTGGAATTTAATATTTTATTTGTCATTTGATATTTGTGCCTTTGTCATTACCTGCGAGCATTCTATATGTAACAAATCCTCGGTCCTTGCCGCTTATGCGCAGACCGCTTCATCATCTCTCTTATCTTGCGTAGCTTTGCCGAGGACGTAATCGGCCTATCCTGCTTCGCCTTCCTCTGCAGTATCGCATCGAGCTGGCGGTACGTAATCCCCATCTCGTCTTCATCGGTTTGCCCCTGCCAAAGCCCGGCAGTAGGCGGTTTATCAATAATGCGCTGCGGAATCCCTAATTCGTAAGCCAGGCGTACCACTTGTTTTTTTAGTAAATCTCCCAACGGCAATATATCGGTTGCCCCGTCTCCGTATTTGGTAAAATAACCTACTGCCAGCTCTGACTTATTGCCCGTACCGCAAACAAGGTAATTATAGGTATTGGCAAAATAATACAACACCGCCATCCTTAAGCGCGGCTTAAGATTGGCTCTGGCTAACCGGCTACCCGCAGGAAGGATTTTTAATAAACTACGATACGTACCAGAAAGATCGATTTCCTGCGTACGCAAACCAAGCGCCCTTGCGACAATCATTGCGTCTTTTCTATCCTGTGCATGGCTCTCGCAAGGCAGAATAAGCGGCAACACCTTCCCTGCCCCAGCTGCTTCCTTAGCCAGAGCAGCAGCCACACTAGAGTCAACACCGCCGCTCAACCCCAGCACAATGCCCTTGGCACGCGTATCTTTAAGCTGCTGTTTCAACCATCTAACGATCTTCTGCTTTAGGACGGCCATAACGCCTCTTTTGCTCAATTTAAAGATTATATAACAGGAAACAAGAAGGGTCAATTATAAGTTACCCTACCCTCCCTGATTTAAATTTGCCTTTATTTCGATTTTATGGCAAGGATCTTGATGAAATCGGCAGCATCTTCTATCTTATCCGTCACTCCCTCAAGATATTCGGCCAGCTGATATGACAACAGGAGGCTGGTAGGTTCAAGCTTTGCATGTATGATTGAACCGATCAATAGCCTCTTCTGGTCGTCTGCCTGGTGCTCGATGCGATCTACTTCCTCGCAATCTTTAAGCGCCTGCTTTAAATCGTTCTTGGCAATGGAATCAATGGCTTCCTTAAGCTTTGTGATCGAGGTTACGATTAAATCGGTAGCAACGGTAATATTCTTTAAAATCTCCGCGGGTAATTTCTGTTCGATAAACCCCAGGATGCGCGCTGAACCGTTTGTCCAATCTGCGATCTTATCCAAGGTTTTGACAAAATGCATAAGGTCCTCTCTGTCCGGAGGAAGGAGCAGTCCGTCAGAGAGTTCGCTTACCATTTTTGACCTGAGCACATCCGCCTGGTGTTCGCTTATGCCGACGTTTTCGATACCAGCCGCCTTGGCGGCCGCATCCCCATTGATAAAGGCATTCACGGCATCGGCAAAATACCTCACGGTCTTGTAGGTTTCTTCAACATGTTTCTGGGCGTCTTTTAAAATCGAGAGTTCTTCTGCCATCCCGAGCCAACCCAAAATATTTCTTACTTCTTTCATAACGGCCTCCTTGCTAAATGGTAACTACTAATTTTAACATACGCAATATCAAAAAGCTGATTATTCCGGAAATAAACGGGGTTGCCAGCCAACACAATACTATCTCACGCAGGATGCGTAAATTCACCACCCGCACGCCCTTTACCAGCCCCACGCCAAAAATGGCGCCCACTATCGAATGGCTGGTAGAAACCGGGATACCAAACAGCGTGTAGATATGCACATTAATGGCGCTGGCTAATTGCACAGAGAACGCCATAAGGGGCAGAAGGTGCGTTATTTCAGTGCCAATCGTCTCAATTACCTTATACCCCCACGTCACAATGCCAAGGACTATCGCTGCCCCGCCTATGAGTACGCTTGTTGTGGGCGAAAAAATATTTGCCCCGGAGATCACCCCTACGGCATTCGCAACATCATTGGCGCCCCACGAAAATGCAACATAACACCCGCTTAGAATGATAAGAATCGACATAATCAATTTAATATAACGCCGGGGTATTATTCTATAAAAAATACTCTTGAATACTCTATAAAATATATATCCCAGAATTGCCGCGCCTAAGGGGGTGAATATCCAGCACATGAATATATCCAAAAGAACCTTCCATCGTACCGGAGCCCCTATGGCTAAGCCTGCGCCTGCAACTGCCCCCACAATAGAGTGGCTTGTCGAAATGGGCATCTTCCAATAAGTTGCCAAGACTACCCAGGCACATGCGGCAAAACTTGCTACCAGTGCTATATATACTGCAGTTGTTTTCTCTAATGCGTCAAGCGGAACAATGCCTTTGCCGATCGTCTTGGTAACGTGCGCGCCTTGCAACAACGCGCCCAAAAAACCGAATATAACAATCAGGGCAATGGCTTGCCGTAGTGTGAGAACCCGCGAACCAACCGCGGTACCCAAGGAATTAGCGGCATCATTAGCGCCAATAGACCAACCTACTCCGACAGCCATGAGCAACGTAAAACCGATAAGGAGTGTCATTACTTACTGTCTTTCTTTTTTTAGATATATAAGCAGTATGGAAATTGCTGCCGGAGTTATACCGGAGATACGCGATGCCTGGCCTAATGTGAGGGGTCTATATTCCTTTAACTTTTCCTTGATTTCCCGTGAAAGGCTCGGGATCAAGCCATACTCAAAATCTAACGGCAGCTTTATAAGCTCTAAATGCTTAAATCGTTCTATCTCGCTCAATTGGCGCTTAATGAACCCAGCATATTTTACCTCAATTTCAACCTGCTGCAAAGCTAAATCGGAAATACCGGCTGCCAGCCCTGTTTCCCTCAATGCCTGTAAAGTTATCTCGGGACGTTTCAGGAGCTCTTCCAGAGTCATAACCTTTTTTATCGGGGCGCTGCGCAGCGTAGCAAGAGTCGCGTTAACCGTATCGGAAGGCTTAAGCCGGGTTTGTGTGAGCCGCGAAATCGCTTCACTAATGGCTTGATTTTTTTCCTGCGAGAGCCGATACGCCCGCGCATCGACCAACCCAAGCTCATAACCGATTTTTCGTAAACGAAGATCGGCGTTATCTTCTCGTAAAAGAAGGCGGTATTCGACCCGAGAAGTGAACATGCGGTACGGTTCATTGGTCCCTTTGGTCGTTAGGTCATCGATTAAAACGCCTATGTAGCTTGTCGAGCGGTTAAGGATACACGGTTCTTTCTTCTGCACCATTAAAGCCGCGTTGATGCCGGCAATCAGTCCTTGGGCTGCTGCCTCTTCATAGCCCGTAGTCCCGTTAATCTGCCCGGCAAGATATAAATTCTTAATGTCTTTTGTTTCTAGTGTCGGGTAGAGTTGCGTCGGTTCAACCACGGTATGTTCGATTCCGTATCCGAAACGGGACACCTCAACGCTTTCCAGGCCCTCAATCGAACGCAAAAACTTCAGTTGCACGTCTTCGGGAAGGCTTGTCGATAATCCGTTGGGATATATCTCCTGGCTCTCGTAACCTTGGGGCTCCAAAAAGACCTGGTGTTTCTGCCGGTCGCTAAATTTTACAATTTTATCTTCAAGGGACGGGCAATACCGCACCCCCGTAGCCTTGATAAGACCGGTATACAGAGGCGAACGGTCAAGATTATCAAGAATAATGCGATGGGTCTTCTGGTTGGTGTGGGTGATATAACAGGGAACCTGTGGCTGGGTAATGATATCCGTAGAAAAAGAAAAGGGGCGAGCGACTTTGTCCCCGTGTTGTGCTATTGTCTTTGAGAAATCTATCGTTTTTTTATATAGCCGGGGGCAGGTGCCTGTTTTAAATCTCAATAGATTAAAACCCAGGTCTTTTAGTGCCTGGGTTAAGCCGACGCTCGGTGGTTCCTGGATCCGCCCGCCGGGAGAATGCGTAAGGCCCACGTGCAGCACACCATCAAGGAATGTACCCGGGCACAGCACCACGCAAGAAGAAGTGATTTCCCTTCCTTTGTCCGCAATAACACCGCAGGCGCTGCCGCGGTCCACCAGAAGCTTCTTGGCTTCTCCTTCATGCACAAAAAGATTTTCTTGCGTTTCAACAATACGGCGCATATATTCTTTGTATGCGGACATGTCTATCTGCGCGCGTGAGGATTGTACTGCAGGGCCCTTAGAAGCATTCAATACCCGGAATTGGATACCGCAGGCATCCGCTACTTTTGCCATTTCGCCGCCCAGCGCATCTATTTCTTTGACCAACTGGCCTTTCCCCACCCCGCCTATGGCAGGGTTACAACTCATAAGCCCAATGGTATCTTTGTGCATGGTAAGCAAAAGCGTCCTGCAGCCCATGCGGCTACATGCCAATGCCGCTTCAATACCGGCATGCCCTGCACCAACAATAATCACGTCGTAATCCATCGCAGTAGAAGGTTAAGGCTGAGGCTAAGTGAAAACAAATTCTCCTCAACCCAAGCCTTGACCTCAACCTTTTATAGTTTTTTATTTGTTATATTATACTACGCGTTTGCGGCTTTGACCAGGAGGGGCATAATGTCCATACCTTTAATAGCACCGAGTGAGCCTTTTTTTGCTGCCCGTTCCGAAAACCCTAAGGAACCATCGGCTTTTATGGAACCGCCACAGATAAGCAAGGGGACAGGGTCAGCAGAATGGGCCTTTATTGCACAGACGGTCGAGTGGTCAGCGGTGACTGCAATAATAGTATTGGCCATATCAAGCGAGGATAGGAGATTGGAAAAAAAGAATTTATCGACGGCCTCAATAATTTCTTTCTTAAGCGTATAATTCCCGTCATGGGCAGGCTCATCCGGCCCTTTGATATGCACATAAATGCCGCCGTACTGCTGTATCGAATCAAGGGCGATCTTTGCCCAGATAGGATAATCTACGTCCAGGTGACCGCTTGAAAGAGGCACGTCAATGATATCCATCCCGGTAAGAAGCGCAATGCCTTTTTCTACGGGCATCTGCACGAAAGAGCCGAACGTAAGATTATGGAGACTCTGGATAGGAGGGAATTTCGGAAGGTGGTCACCCGCGTCCCGGGAAAGAATGATATTCGCCGGCAATTTCTTATCGGCAATACGCTTTTTGTTAAGAGGAGACTCCGTCAATACGCGGTGCGATTTCTCGGTGAATTCATTGAGGGCAGCTGCGGCTTCCCGGGCTTCGGAGGAATTCTCATATCCTGGCATAGGCAAAGCCTCTGCTACAATATTCTCGAATTTTTCCTTTGCGACGCCAAATACCCCTTCACGATCATACGCAGGGTCGGTATTGGTAATCCAACCCGACAATTTTGAACGCATTCCCCTTATTACGAGCACCCCACGGTGGCCGATAGTATTCTTAAACTCAAACGTCGCAGAAGAAAGATTAACCTTTGTATTTATTTCCTTGGCTAATGCGGTTGCCTCATCCGTGTTTAAATTCCTTCCGACTCGGCGGTCCTTAATGGTCTTTCCGTCCCCGTCCACAGTGGCAAAATTCACCCGAAGCGCTAAGTTGCCGTCTTCTATACGTAAGCCTTCTGCAAACGACTCTAATGGTCCGCGGCCTGTGTAGTACGCGTGCGCATCATACCCTAAAAGGCTTATCACTGCAATGTCGGATTCCGGGGCAATACCTTCTGCAACAGGATACACAATGCCGGTTCTTCCCTGTTGGGCAAGCCGGTCCATATTGGGAGTTAACGCGGCTTCCAGCGGCGTCTTATTACCCAAATCCGCTATCGGTAAATCGCCTAATCCATCCAGGACTATGTATAATATTTTTTTCACCGCTTATCCTGTACCTGTAGTTTATTGCAGTTGATTGCGCTTATTGTGTTTGTTGCGTTCATCCTAAACTGCTACCAACGCCATAAACTGCAACGAACTGCTACGAACGCTACAAACTGCTACAAACTCTACTCAACATTTCGAAAAGCCGCACACATGGCACTTCACGCAGCCTTCTTCGTGACGAAGGGCACCGCTGCAATCGGGGCAGACACCGACAATATCCCCGTGCATATTAACCTCAAATACCCCTTCATCTTCGGAAGAATGCTTCATGGCCGACAACGGCACTTCTAACGAAAGAGCAACAGCCTGGTCCGTTACCAGCCTTTTTTCAATAACCCGGGCAATCGCATCTGCACAGGAAAAGATACGCTGCCCTTTTTCCCATGAAGGAGACGGGCAACGAATGTTACGCAATTGCTCAATAATGGCCTTTACCTCAATGCCCGAACGAAAAGCCAGCGACACAAGCCTTCCGGTTGCCTCCAGCTGGGAAGCGGCACAGCCGCCAGCTTTGCCCATCTGCGTAAAAAGCTCAAAAGGCCTTCCTTGTTCGTCGCTATTAATCGTCACATAGAGGTTCCCGCATCCCGTCGCAACCTTGGTGGTAGTGCCGCAGATAACTTCGGGGCGCGGACGAGGGGCGATCTCATCCTTCTGTTCCTCTCGCGCCTGCGTCTCTTTCTTTTCTTTACGGGCGATATTCAATACCTGCTCCTGGCGGCTTCCATCGCGATAAATAGTAATGCCCTTGCACCCCAATTCGTAAGACATCAGGTATGATTTCTTGACGTCCTCCATGGTCGCCTCGTGCGGAAAATTAACGGTCTTTGAAACGGCGTTGTGGACATGTTTCTGGAATGCTGCCTGCATGCGCACGTGCCATTCAGGAGAAATATCATGGGCAGTCACGAATATTTTTTTCACATCCTCAGGAATCCCCTCGAGGTGCCGCAAGGACCCTGCTTCTGCAATCTTTGTCATTAATTCCCTGCTATAGAAACCGCGCTGCCTGGCTATCTCTTCGAAGAGGGGGTCAACCTCAACCAATTTGTCGTTATCCATAACATTACGGTAATACACAATTGCAAACAAAGGCTCGATTCCTGAGGAACTCGGGCCGGCGATAATGCTGATGGTGCCGGTAGGCGCAATCGTAGTTAAGGTCGCGTTCCTTACGCGGATATGCTTTTTATCCCACGCGCTTCCTTCGTATGCGGGGAATACCCCCCTTTCGAACGCGAGTTCTTGGGATGCCTTAATTGCCTCCTGTAATATAAACGACATCACTTTATCTGCCAGATTCACCGCTTCTTCGCTATCATAAGGAATACCTAGGCGTATCAGTAGGGTTGCCCAACCCATAATCCCCAGCCCGATTTTACGCGTCATTTTAGTTGCGTGCTCAATTTCTGCAATCGGGTACTTATTGACATCGATGAGGTTATCCAGGAAACGTACGGCAAGGCGGGTTGTGTAGGCAAGCTTTTCCCAGTCTATCTCAAAACGTGTGCCTGTTTGCGTGTACAGCCTTGCCATATTGATGGAGCCTAAATCACAGCTTTCATACGGAAGTAAGGGTTGCTCGCCGCAAGGATTCGTACTTTCAATAGCGCCTAAATGGGGAGTCGGATTGTGCTGATTGATGCGGTCGATAAAAATGATTCCCGGCTCGCCGTTCTTATGTGCCTGTTTTACGATAAGGTCAAAGACCTCCTTGGCGCTTACCCGGGAAACAACCTCCTGCGTATGGGGATCGATCAATTCGTGGTCTTTACCGTCGTATAATTTTTGCATGAATGCGTCGGTCACCGCAACCGATATATTGAAATTGGTGATCTCTTTATTGTTCTCTTTGCACGTAATGAATTCCATGGTATCGGGATGGTCTACCCTTAAAATTCCCATATTCGCGCCCCGCCGCGTACCGCCCTGTTTTACCGCTTCGGTCGCTGCGTCATATACCCTCATGAATGAAACCGGCCCCGACGCAACTCCGCCCGTAGTTTTGACTACCGAGTTCTTGGGCCTTAGCCGAGAAAAAGAAAAGCCTGTGCCACCTCCGGATTTATGTATCATTGCCGTGGCCTTGAGCGTCTCAAAAATCGACTCCATGCTGTCGTTGATGGGCAGCGTAAAACATGCACTGAGCTGCCCGAGCTCTCTGCCGGCATTCATAAGGCATGGCGAATTCGGCATAAATTCCAAGTTCACCATACTGCGGTAAAATGCTTCTTTTAATTTCTCGATCTCCTCCGATCTTTTCCCGTATAACCGGTCTGCCTCGGCAATGGCTGCGGCAACGCGACCAAACATCTCCTCGGGGCTCTCGATCACCGCGCCTTTTATGTCTTTTTTGAGGTACCGGCGCTCCAGCACCTTCAGGGCGTTTTCTGAAAGCTTCAATATCATGCTCACCTCCTTACACGCACTATCATTTTTAATCTGCATCGTACATTATCTCCGTAACAAAAAAGTATAGCACTTTCAAAAATGTTGTCAACAAAAAAATACAATCTGTAGTATATTTTTAAATATTGTATACAATAGGTTGTAGTTATATAGACGGGCTATTGAAAGCCCTGCTGAAGGCTAAAAAAACTCCTTATGTGTTAATTTTTCGAAGAGCCGATAGCCTGGCAAGACTCCCTGATAATCAACTCCGTCGGGAGAATGATTTTCTTTGCCTTAGGTTTTTTTGTAACACCCATAAGAAGGCTCAATTCCTTTACCGATTCCTGGGCCATTTTGATCAAGGGTTGCCTTACCGTCGTCAATGCAACCGGCCCGTAAAGGCCGGAGGGATTGTCGTCGAAACCGACGATCGAGAGATCCTGCGGAATCCTCACCCCCAACTCCCTGGCTACTGCCATTACCTCCAGAGCCATTGAATCGGAAGCCGTAAATATCGCAGTTGGAGGCCGGGATAATTTTAATAATTTCTCTGCAGCAAGGCGCGCCTGTCCGCGGGAATAATCCGTTTTCACAACGAAGCCGGCGGGCAGGCTAATCTTGCTTTCCCTTAACGCCGCTTCATAACCTTCCAATCGCTTGGAAGCTGCCTGGGTAATCAGGTCGCCTGAGATATGCGCGATCAGGTGGTGCTTTAAACCAATAAGGTATTTCACCACGTTCTTTGCGCCCCCCGCATTATCTATCGCAATACAGTTAACATCGGGGTCATCGACGTAATTGTTAATCACGATTGTCGGGGTACCCGAATCAAGCGCTTCTGTTAACTGCTGTTTGTTGCCGATAAGGTCGGCAAAAATTATACCTCCGACTCCTTTAAGGTTAAGGGAAGTTTTGGCATCGGTAAGATGGAGCAATAAATCAAGCTTTAAGGCCTCACAGAGCGTGCCGATGCCGCGGATTAATTCAAGTGCGTAAAACGAATAAAAGATCCCTTCGTAACGCGGTATCACCAGCGCAACTACATTACTTTTGCCCGTCGCTAGACGCTGCGCGAATACCGAAGGTTGATAGTGAAGCTGTTTAACCGCCTCAAGTACCTGAGAACGGTTTTTCCCTTTCACGGCGGAATTCTTATTGATAACGCGCGAAACCGTGCTTATAGAAACTCCGGCGAGCTTTGCGACATCTTTGATAGAGATATTCTTGGCGGGCTCTTTTTGTCTGCGCATCACTTTAGAATAAAGACTATTACCTTACGCTATCGCCAACTTTGATGGGGGTATTTTCTCTCACTATATCACAGGCAGAGATAGCCTTGCGCGTCTGGACTGCCTCAATGCGGGCGATCGTATCATTATTCCTATATACCTCGAAGGTATCTCCCGCCTTTACTCCGGCATCCTCTCCTA
Source organism: Candidatus Omnitrophota bacterium (assembly GCA_028717045.1). Classification (GTDB taxonomy): domain Bacteria; phylum Omnitrophota; class Gorgyraeia; order Gygaellales; family Profunditerraquicolaceae; genus SURF-25. Next base: position 22,235 of record JAQUON010000006.1, read on the forward strand.
AATTAATGATAACGAAATTATTGCTCCGGTTAATCAAAAGGACCTTGCCCTCAGACATTGCCTTCGTGGCTCGTGCTCCTGGCGATTCTGTCTGGGGCCGGACTACGATAGGAGGCAACTGCACTGCATCCTGCTTCTCTTCCCCTGAGCCGCCTTTCATTGTCTGCTCAAGGCTCTTCTGCAGACCATCAACCTGCAGCATTTTATCTTTTAACATTGTATCCATCTTGCTGAGATTACTCTGCAGATCGTTGTATTTTGTCTGAAGTTCCTGCAGCCTAGTTTCAAGGTTTGCCTTATTACCGACTAACCCTTTTAGCTGCTGCCTCAAAAGGCTATTCTCGCTTCTTATGTCCTTAAAGTTCTTCTGAATCTCGAACTTATCGTTCTTTTCGTTCACTAGTTCTTTGGTAATGCTATCCAGCACCTTCTGGTTGTAATCCACCTGCCGTTTTAAATCCTGGTTTTCGGTCGTCAAGGTGCTTACCTCAAGGGTAAGTCCGGCCTTTTCTCTCTGTAACTGTTCGTTGGTCACGCGGACAGAATTCAGTTCATTGCGCACATTCGCAAGCTGTATTTCGAGGTCTGCTTTGGTCTTTAAAAGGTTCGCCCAGAAAGCATCTTCTGTCTTTGGTGCTGCAGCAGCGGTTTGTTCTGCAGGCTTAGCCGCCTGAAGCTTCTCCATAGCCTGGGCCTGTTCTTTCAATGTTTGGACCAGCGTTTCCCTCTCCTCTTTCAGGGAATCGTATTTCTTCTGGAGCTCGTCTTTTTCACCGGCAAGCCGTTCGATGTCCTGATTAAAAAGGGCGAGCTTCTCCTGAAGGCGCTTATTATCCTGAAGGCTCTCCTCTACTTTACGCCCCAGGGCGTCGTTTTCCTTCTTGACGCTGTCTCGTTCCCGCTCAAGGGTAAGCTTGCCATTATAAAGCTGTGCGCTAAAAAGAAGACTGACCAATAAGACCGCAAAAAGACCGAAAATAATTAATTTTGTCTTCTGAGGCATTATACCTCCTTATTATTTGTCATAATCTCGCGAATACCTTTTGCATCACCAGGCTCGCTGCGCCCAGCGCCACCGCATTTTCCCTTAATTCGGAATACACAATTTTTAAATCTTCGGTTGTTTCCCTGAACGCCCAATCCCTGACGATGAGATTCACCCGGTTCAAAAATCCCTCACCTGCCTCTTCAAGCCCGCCGCCGATAATCACCATCTCTGGATTCAGTAGATTTACCAGGTGTGCCACTTTTATGCCGAGCCTGCGGGATGCCATATCCAACGCCTGCTGGGCCAGTGGATTACCGGAACGATTCGCAATAAACACACTTTTTAAATCTACGTTATCGGCTCGTGAGGAGGTTAATTGAAAAAATTTATCCGCCGATTCTTTATCTTTAGCACACAATGATTTGAGGTCCTCCACAATCCCTAAGTCGACTTCCCAGCGCTTTACGAAACAATCGTGCCCCATTGCGCAATTAAAAAGGTCCTGCTCTTTATAATTATATATCGATACCTCTCCGGCATATCCGTTCATGCCTCG